>CP053446.1:1842857-2150000 GCA_013285405.1 Ignavibacteriota bacterium
AACAGCTTTGTTAATTGTTGGGAATTGCAGGAAATGGAAAGAAACATTAGCAGTTATGTAAATAACATTGAACTCACCAATCTTGTTGGTGCCGATGTTGAATTTAATATTAAAACCACATTCAATAATGCAATAATGGGCTTTCCTTATAATGATGTGCAACTTGGTCAACCATATAATCCTGGCGATACTGCCCGATTGTGGCGTGGAGTAAATTACGGTATATCAACGACACATTCTAGTTATACAAAGAATGGAATCATTTGTAATTTTAGAAATTGGATTGGGTATGAAAACTTCTCAATATCAGCCATATTGAGAGTTTTAGCTGGAACCGATGAATTCAGATCAATGTACTATTCGACTATCCCACTTACTATAGCAAATAATCTTGAAGGAGGTAGTTCGAATAATGATTATGAAATTACCTGGCAAACACCTCCTATTACGCAGACCTGGCAATACGGAATACCATTTAATGCCTTGAAATATGAAGACCCTCGTAACGATATATATTCAGCCACTGCATCAGATCAATTCCAAGCATTAGGTACAACGTGGTGGTTCCATCACTGGGAAGGCGGTTCAAGCAATCCTATAAAATCAAACATACAGGTTACAGCAACAACAACTGTTACTGCTTTTTACAAAGGCCATCTTCACTCAAACGATCAGAACGGAATAAGCAGCGGCTCACAACGTAAGCTTATCCGTACCGATAATGGAATTTATCATTGTGTATATGAATCTATGGGAGAGGTTTGGTACACGCATAGCTTAACAACAAATTTTAATGGTCAGTGGCATCAGGATATCTGTATTTCGAATACTATTGGTAATATTAGTAAAAATCCATCGATTGATTTTGAAGGAAATAAAGTAAAAATAGTTTTTGAAACTGTTCTTAATGATGAAGCTGCTATTTATCTTTCAACTTATATCCCTGATGTGAATGGGAATTATATTTTTAGTGAAGCAGAAGAAGTGTTGTATTACCCGCTATCTTATTTTGGCAATGCAAAACCGGTTATTGCATATAATAGTATTCTGCTCTATGTAGCATACAGAAAAAACAGCAGTGATGGGTTATATCAAAAGAGTAAAGTTCTAATTGGGGGTAGCTGGCAATGGGGAACTGAAGGCCCGATACCAAATACAAATTCATATTCAAGTAACCCAAGTGTTGTTGGTGTATTGGTTCAGCGGAAAATGGAATTTCTGGTTAGTTAAGTAAGGTAGAAAATCAACTATCATTTCTTACCTCAATTCTTTTCAGTTTGGCTTCATTAAGTTTCATTTCTCTTAGCTCTAATTTTTCTTCAACTCTGCTAAACAGAAAATCTTCGGGAGTTAAATAAAACAACGAACTGTGAAGTCGTTCAGTATTGTAGTAATCAATATAAGAGGAAATCTGTTTACGTGCATCATCAAGATTTATTAAAGAAGATTTCATTAAGCAGTCCTGATGAATAGTTCTGTGGTAACGTTCAATCTTTCCGTTGCTCTGAGGATATGCAATAGAGGTTCTGATGTGCTGTAATCCAACTTGCTTCAGATATTCAGCAAAATCTTTGGAAATAAACTGAGGACCGTTATCAGAAATAATTCTTGGTTTATAACCGGGATATTTTTCTAAAGCTCTCTGCAAGGTTATCTGAACATCAAATTGCTGCATATTCTGCCTAAGCTCGTGATGAACAATATATCGGGAGTAACCATCAATAACAGAAATAAGAAACAGAAACGTTCCGTGATAATTAACGTACTTAATATCTGTATGCCAATGCTGATGAACTGCTGCTGGCTGATTAAAGCCATCTCCTTTAGAAGATCGTTTAACTTTATTCCATCTGTTAAGCAGCCCTGCTGCTTTAAGAACTCTGTAAGTAGTAGCCGGAGATACAGCAGCAGCATTATCATCAATCATCATATAAGTAAGCCGTCTGTAACCTTCACCCGGATGATCTTTAGCATAACTGATAATAGTTTCTTTCTCCCAATCAAGGCACCCAATGCCCTCTGGGAGTTTTACCGTTATGGTTATTAGAGATTCCTTTTCTATCAATCCAGGAATAATATTTACTGTAATTTATTCCTATAAGGCGAATCATTCCTTTAAGAGAAATATCAGCCTTAGCTCTGATGAGATTTATAAAATCAATTACATTATCTCGTATATCCGGTTCAACCCATTGCCCGGTCATATTTCCCCATCTATACTTTTTTTTATATCTATGTTTTCTTTAAGCAGAATAGCAATTGCTTCATCCCGGTCTCTCAGTTTAGATTCAAGTTTTTCTATCTTTTTTTGTTCAATAGTAGTTTGTTTATTATTTACTGCTTTTGTTTGAAAAATATCTTTTGCTCCTTCAAAAAGCTTTTTCTTCCAGTTATATATATCATTGGGGTGAACATAGTATTTTTCTGCAAGCTGGCTGATGGGAATATTGTTTTCAAGAAGTTCTCTAAGAATAAGAACTTTCTGCTCAGGTGAATAAAATTTTCTTTCTCTTTTTGTTTCGGACATTGAAATTTTCCTTTCTGTTTACATTAATACAAATTTAGGAAATTCCATTTCCGTCTGAAGCATTACACGGATAGCCGAGTACATCAATATCGGAAGTAACTTCATCATACTGATTATTACCAACTTCCATAAAGTTGTAGCCAAAGAGTGGTTCAGTGGTGCTGATTCTGCTAGCTACAACTTTATAATTTGTATTGCTGTTATCATCAATATAAAACCATATTTCACCATGAATAGCGACTATATTTTGAACTGATAAAACCAACAGAAAAAGTGTAATTGCTAAGATTTTCATTTTTTCTCCCTTATTTTTAATTGAAAAAATTTTTAGGTTTGTTCCACAAACAAAAAAGGTACAGCTCACAAGTGTGAGAATTTTTAATACCAAGGCTAATTGTTTGTATTTCGGGTAACGGCGTTTCAGCACCGTTACTCTCTTACTTAACTGATAGAGTTTTGATCATTTACATCACCTCCTTACATATATTTATTTTAATTAATCAGTTCTTACCAATTACTATTTTTGCTTCACTCGTAGTACTTCCCACACAAAAAATTGTGTTATTAGCTATGAATATTCCCGAGTATCTTGTATTATCTGAAGAGATTTGTCCACGGAAATCTCGCCATTCCATACCATTATAAATGTAAACTCCATCAAATGCACCCGAAGCAACTGTAACGCCAGTTTGTTTATTGTATTTTATATCCCAGATGTAGTAGCCAAAACTTTGTATATGTGAAAATTTATTTCCTATCATTTCAAACACACCATCACCTCCAAAATATACCTGCTTCATTGTAGCAATGCTTACTGCATTTAATGACCATGGATCACTTATTGGCAGATCATTCCAGATTGTTCCATCGTACTTAATCGCAAGTAATGGCGGCACCATACCTGTTCCAACTCCAATTATAAAATCAGAGGCATACCCATCTAAATCTTTAACAAATACTTGATCAGCATTACTGTAAACAATCTGAGCTTTGTTCCCATTCCAGTGTATGACTTTTCCTCGTCCACTACCAAAATAAACATTATTGCTGTTCGTTCCCCAGACGGCATAATATGGTATATTATCTACTAAGATTTGGTCATTAAATAGTATTTCATCCCATATCTGTCCATTAAAATGGTAAATGGTTCCCCCAACTGTCCAAATATCGTTTGCTGAAAATCCGTGAATTGCTAGTCCACCACCGAACTGACTTGCAACGTTCCATTCAACACCATTCCAGTGTATCACTCCGAAAGAGGTATCATTAAAGTAAACACCACCAACTGCATAGACATTATTCTCATCAGTTCCCCAAACATCATAAAGAACACTTCCTGGATCACCTAGAGCAAACTCCTGCCAGGTGTAATTAAAGTTCGTTGCTGCAAGGGTTGTGATAGTTATTATGTTACCGCTGTCTTTTCTTTCTCCTGTAGAGTCTATTCGCACTGTATAATATGTGTAGTTAGTGTTAAGCTGTAAACCATTCCCGTTGTTATCATCAATGATGCTTGTGTCATTTGTCGTTATTGGATACTCGGAGACAAGTGTATCGGCATTATTAAATATTCGGTATAGTTTTACTGTAGAGTGTTTATTACTAGTAGTTGTTTTGGAATTAATAATTATGCTTCTGTGAGTAGCATATTCAAAAGTAAGTCTTAGAGTATCCTTAACATCAGATGGTGGTGGTGGCGGCGGTACCACAGGTGGTTCATCTTTACAGCCGGATATAACAATAAACAAAAAACTGATTTTTAATAAGACCGCACAAATGCTTTTCATTTTCAACTCCTAAAAAAACTAATAGTTATTTAGTCTTAATTTAAAGTTACGCCGGGAGGAATGCCAGTCTTTAAACAGCAATTATTATGCTGTAAACGTAGTTGCGTTTCCGCTAAAAAATCAAATCAAAAAAAAATGAGAGTAAAAAAGTTAATACACTGTAGAAATTTTTACGAAGGTGTAAGAAAATTAGTGACACAAAAAAGGGAACTCACATCTCCAAACAAAAAAGGCGACCTTCCGATCGCCTTAACTAAACTATAAATAGGATTTGATATGCTCAACATATTTGGCAGCACCGCCAGGTTGATAACCGGTTTGTGCAACGAATTCACCTTTATCGTTGAAAATTAAAATGGTTGGAAATCCCTGAACTCCATATTTCTGCGCAAGATTATTATTATAAGTTTTGGTTTCCTCTGTCTGCTCAATGTCTTTTGGAAAATCGAGCATTACTAATACTAAATTATCTTTTGCATAAGTTTCAAATTCTTTCTGCTGGAAAACTTCTGCACTTAATCTTTTACACCAGATACACCAGTCGCTGCCAGTGAAGTTAACAAGAACAGCTTTGTTTTCTTTCTTTGCCTGTTCAATTGCATTTTCAAGATTATTGGTCCAGTTAAGGTTTCCGGTTGAAGAGGATGACTGACCGTTATTGCAGGAAGTAAATAAAAATACTAATAAAACTAAAAGTGCTGATATTTGTTTCAAACCAGATCTCCTGTATTTGAGTTGAATAAAAATTTTTACTGTTATTTGATACAATAATAGTAATGAAGATTCAGAAAATCATTAAAACAATTAGTGCAATTATGATTCCTCAACATCAATTTCTTCAAGTTTTTTGGGTATCGGTGGGCGTTCATAAAGTTGTGTTAAACCAAAATAATGTTTAGAAAGATTTTCATCAATCTGATCCCAGGTAAACCTCCAGCTCCAGTTACCACCGGTTGTGCTTGGAAAATTCATCCTCGCTTCGGTTCCAAGTTTCAAAATATCCTGCATTGGAATAATTACAATGTTTGCGACAGAAGCATAAGCAACCCGAATAAGCTCGGATAGAATATCATCTCCAAAATAATTCAGATAAATCTGTGCATGCTCGTAGATATCATTCTTTCCTTTATTTGATTTTTCTTTTTCGAAATAAGCACGGGTTGTATCATTATCATGAGTTCCGGTATATACAACACAATTTGGAACGAAGTTATGAGGAAGAAATTTGGTTTCCATCTTTGTACCAAATGCGAACTGTAAAACCTTCATTCCGGGAAATCTAAATTTATCGCGAAGAGCTTCAACTGGTGGAGTAATAACTCCAAGATCTTCAGCAAGAATCGGAAGATCGCCAAGATATTTTTTTAATGTGCTGAATAATTTGTCCCCCGGAGCTTTTACCCATTTACCATTTATTGCTGTTTTTTCTCCACCGGGAATTTTCCAGAAGGCTTCGAATCCTCTGAAGTGATCAATACGCACAATATCAACAAGTTCAAAGAGACTTGAGAATCTCTCACGCCACCAGAGGAAATCATCTTTTTCTATTTCATCCCATTTATAAAGCGGATTTCCCCAGAGTTGTCCGGTTTTACTAAAATAATCCGGTGGAACACCAGCTACAAAAGTTAAATTACCTTCATCATCTACAGTGAATAAATTTTTATTTGACCAGAGATCGGAGCTATCATAAGCAATAAATATCGGCATGTCACCAATTATCTTTATTCCTTTTTCGTTTGCATATTTTCTTAGAGAATTCCACTGTCTGAAAAAAATAAACTGAACAAATTTATGATATTCAATTTCATCAGCTAATTTCTTCTTCCACTCAGCTAAAACTTTTTCATCTCTTTGCACGAGACCTTTTTCCCAACTGTTCCATGCCGCTCCGTTGTGATGATCTTTGCAAGCCATAAAAATTGCAAAATCTTCCAGCCATTTTTTTTGTGAGTTGCTAAATTTTTCAAATTCATTTTCGATGTTTCGTGAATTACTCTTAAAGTTCTGATAAGCCTTTTTCAATAAAGATTTTTTAAACTCGATCACTTTTCCGTAATCAATTTTCCTAAGATCAGACTGTGGTAGATTTTTCAGATCATCAATAGAAAGGAAACCATCATTCATTAATTTATCAGGACTGACAATCAGCGGGTTTCCTGCAAAAGCAGAAAAACATTGATATGGAGAATCACCATAACCAGTCGGTCCAAGTGGAAAAGTTTGCCAGAGTGTTTGTCCCGCTTCTTTTAAAAAATCAACAAACTTGTATGCTTCACTGCCAAGATCGCCAATTCCATATTTGCCGGGAAGTGATGTTGGATGAAGGAGAATGCCAGCACTGCGTTCAAATTGCATATATAATCCTTTGAATTTTTAAGCGTAAAAATAATTATTAGGATAAATAAAGAGAAAAAGCATGAGTTTAAAAAGAAGAATCTCTGCACCGTTTGTTAGTGCAGAGATAAAAAAATATTTTAAAGGATCGAGAATCCGAAATAGACGTTAAAGTTGATTACGTTGTTTTTTAAATCCCACGGATCGGATGAATCATCGAATGTAGTTAGTCCTAGAATATATCTTATATCGGCACCAAGTTCATTTTTACCAACATTAAAACCAAGACCGCCGCCGAATGCCAATGAAACCTCTGTTGATTTAGTATCATCTTTCAAATCATTTTCTTGAGATTGACTTTCATATTCCACTTTAGATTTTGCCGTCATATTAAAACCGATTGCTGGACCAGCAAAAATAGCGGGTTTAATATTTGAACCCTCTATCGGTATCAGAAATTTAAAGAGAAGTGGTACTTCTATATAATCAAGTGAAATAGTTAAGTCTGCTCCGCTTTCTGAATAGGTTGCACCTTTCATTGTATAATAAACCTCGGGCTGAATAGCGAACATATTACTGAATTGATACATAAAGAAAAATCCGCCTGCAAAACCAGTCTTTGAATCTAAACTTTGACCACCTAAGATCTGATCCGCATCATCACCACCTATACTTGCAATATTTAGCCCAGCCTTTGGACCTATCTGCATTTGAGGTAGGGAAATAGATGTGAATGCAACAAAGACGAGCAGCACGGTAAATAACTTTTTCATTTCATTCTCCTATTTTGTGAGTAAAAAATTAAAGTGCCAATAGAAACTTATGGGAAATAAGTTCTCAAAAGCAAATTTGATTGATGTTATGATATCATCATTAATTAATGAAATGTTGAATGAATAATCAGTGAAGCATCTAGTAAGATTAAAGCTAATACCAGAGTGGATATTAAAAAGCAGTGCCGAGGCACTGCTTGTAAACGAACTTAATTAAGAAATTAATTTAAACCGAATAAGAGTCCAACCATAACGCTTACATAATTCGAAGCACTACCTTCTGAAGAAATGCTGTTGAATTTTGCATTAACATCGAGGTCCATATTGTTTCCAACCCGATATAAGAACCCAGCACCAGCACCAAAACCAAAGTAACTATCTGATTCTGAACCAGAATAGGTTACACCCATAAGTTCATACTCATAATCAAAGTTACTGAAATGCATACCTAATTCTGCACCAATGTAAGGATGAAATTGTCCTTGTCCGAACAAATATCTCGCACCTACCATTACAGGAATACTGCTGAATGTAGATCCATCAAGTGCATCTTTACCGCTCCAGGTTAAATAACCAGCTGAGCCTGTAACATCAACATTTGGATTAACATGGTATGCGAATAAAGCATTACCACCAAAACCCATGTCATAACCATCACCGAAATCACCCATTGGAAGAGCTATTCCAGCGTTTACGCCAAGAGCAATTTTTCCCTGCGCATTAGTATATCCTGCAACTAAAAGTAATACAAAAAGAACTGCAAGAATTTTTTTCATTTTTAGATCCTTCTTTATTTATAAATAATTGAATTAAAAAAGTCTGACAAATCTATATTGACCTGTATCAAATAAGCAAATATTCTCCAGAATATTTTGTTCAACAGTTAAATACATCACAATAATTAATTATATCCCGGTAATTATTTCCTTTTTTAGAAATGAACATTTAAAAGTACACTGAAAGTACTTATGCCAAAGGAAGTACTGCTCGGACCTGTTTCAGTTTCACCTTCGGATGTTACTTCCGGCTCACCAAGACTTCTGAATCCAAGTGAATATTTTCCACCAAGTGATAATCCTTCAGTAAAGAACCAATCAAAACCAAACTGAGCAGCGATTCCCCAACCGCTTCCGGAATAATCAGTAATTTCAGTTGCGCCTCCATCCGGGGTAAATTCTTCAGTAGCAGAAAGTGAACTTAAATTAATATTTGCACCTATGTAAGGAGATACACCATACAGAGACATCAAGTGGTAATTTGCATCAATACCAACTCCAACAATTGTTGATGATGATTCCGATTTTCCTGTTTCTGTTTCCAGGCTGCTTGAATTCGTTCCGAAACTTACACCCAATGCAATTGCAATTTGATGTGTAACGAAATACCGAAAACCAGCTCCCATCAGGTCCATAGAAGTAAATCCTTGATCAGGAACGCTCACGGTACCAACATAAACTGGTTCAAGATTGCTTTGAAATGGTGTATATTGAAATATAAACGACTTGGCTCCAGCTCTTACTTCTGGTTTTGGACCATCGTAATTAGAATTAACCTGTGCAAACATGGTTGTAATTCCAAATACAATAATTAATATGATCGAACAGCTCACACGCTTCATATGTTTTCTCCTAATTATTTTGTTAAGCGAACAATAGTATTAAATATATTTTTAGAAACTCAAACGACTAATTAAAAATGTATCCACCAAGCAACACGTCATTTTCAATTATTAAGCCAAATTCATTTCCAAAAAAGCGTTCATTTAGCTAGCTTTAAGCCTTCTTGAGAGGAAGGAATGAAATCTTTAAGAAATCTTTACAAGCGGGTTTTTCACTGATCAACAAAATAAAGAATGCCAGCACTTTTCATATAGAGTATTACTTGGTTAGCTACTTTCCAATTCCACCGAATAAATAATTTTTCTTTCCCGTTTTTGATTAAATAAGGAGAGCTTGTTCAGTTTTATGGATAGATGAATATTTTTATTGGGTAACAATCACGTAAGTTTTTCGTGCAGGTATTTTACTATCTCCTCAACCGAGCTGCAAGGTTTAACAACATCAACTCTTCTGCCTTCAAATTTCATCTGCAAGTTCATTGTTTCAACTATCGACTTCCAGATTGAAGAGTGACACGCAACCGGTTTCGACTTCATCATATCTTTATTAATGTACTCCCAAACTGCGGCAAGCTCAAGTAAAGTTCCGGTTCCTCCCTGCAATACTGCAAATCCGTCACCAAGCTCAATTAGTTTATTTATTCTTTCGAAAAGAGTATCGCAGACAATTTCTTTTGTTACATATTTATTTGTCTTTGCACCCCACAAATTAACTGTAACTCCATAAGCTTCACCTCCACCCTCAACAGCACCTTTTGAAGCAGCTTCCATAATACCATTAAATCCGCCGGTACAAATATCAAAATTCATTGAGGCAAGATTTTTACCTAATGTGTATGCTGTCAGGTATTGTTCATCGTTGAGTGTTGGTTTAGCACTGCCGAAGATGGTTATTATTTTTTTCATCGAACGATTTATTTTTTACGTGTGAAATATAATCAAATAAAAAATCCGTAACTTTTTAGAAGATTACGGATTCAATTTCTGTTATGTGCTAATATTACTTTGCGTTTGATCCTCTGAGTGTTGCGGTAATTTCTATATTGTCTGCAACTTTCTGACCAACTATCATATTCTCAACATCAAAATCTGAAAGTAAAATGTTGAATTTTGCCTGAACCCCTAATAAATCGCCCGGGGCAAATTGTGCTGTTTGTTCGCTCGCATCAAGATATGTTATAGATGCATCGGCTACTACTTCTTTTGTTACGCCGTGAACAGTAAAATCACCCGTTACTTTTGCGTTTAACTTATTATCGGCTTCTACTTTTATATCGTCAACTTTTTTAATTGTAAAAGATATCTCCGGATAATTTTCAGCATCCAGCCAATTTTCACTTCTGAGATGTTCATCTCTTAAATCAATTGCTGTCTTTAAAGAAGTTACTGGAATGCTGATTGACCCTTTCATGTTTTTTATGTCACTGACATTTAAAGTTACTTTTCCTTTGACCCCGTTAGAAATCCCGGTAATATCTTCAAGCGGTGTTGTGCTGAAAAATTTCACCTGGTTTCTTTTATCTTCAAAATTAAAAGTCTGCTCGCCGGTTGCTTTCACTTTGAATCCTTGAGAAAAGGCACAAGAAAATCCAACCAGCATTAATAAGCATGTTTTAAGTATTGTCTTCATTTTTTCTCCATTATTTTTTTGTTTTGAATATGAAAAATAAAATCGTCGAAGCAAGTAACACAACTCCGGAAAAAATTGCTGCGTGCGGTAAAAGACCGAGTATAAATTTTTCCTGAAAAATCTTTTGAGGTTCTAATCCTAAAGCCTTATCTAATTCTGATAGTTCCTGTTCAACCCAAACTCCATCTTTTGACAATACTTCACCTCCGCTCATCAGCCACCAAATCAACACTGCTGCAATCAGTATTGAAGCTATCAGGATTACATATTTTTGTTTGCTGTTCATTCTGAATCCTTGTGAGTTTAATTTTTAAATTGTCTAATTTTTCAGAATCATTTTATAAGAATTATTTCACGGAATTTATAAATGTTTGATTGTATTTTACCACAGATAATGTTAAAGTTCAAGTATATAAATCATCGATATCTTTGAAGAATTGATGACACAAAAATGCTTCGACATAATAGTAATCGGTGGAGGGATAATCGGGACAACAACAGCATCTCTGAGTATTGGAAATAAAATTGCAAAACTTGTTATAAGGAAATTCGAAAAAAAAGTTCAGATGCATTATGAATATTTTATCAGCTATTGAATCAGCACTCGCTAAAGAAAACTTAGAGGTTATAAAAAGAATAACCGGGAAAGTTTTTTCAGAGCTTGAAGACGATAATAAAATAATTATTTATCCTCTTAACGGAACAGACCAATCTGTTAGAAGAGATTTTCTTTTGAAAGAACTAAAACAAATTCTTGAAACAAAGACAATTGAGAGAACAAAATATTACCTAAACAGATTACGCAAAAGTCTGTCGGTTCAAAAGGAAGGCAAGATTAACGAAATAAATCTGAACCGATGGAAAGAATACGAAGATATTATTACAGACAGTTTGTGGATTTTTGATAAACGCGATAGTTCCGGTGCACACAAAGCTGATTACTGGGGAAATTTCATCCCGCAGATTCCAAATCAGTTTTTAAAAAGATTTACTAAAAAAGGAGATTGGGTTCTCGATCCTTTTATCGGAAGCGGAACTACTCTGATCGAGTGCAAACGTCTTGGAAGAAACGGAATCGGAATCGAGCTGAATAAAAAAGTTGCGAAAGCAGCAAAAGGGAGACTCGCTGCAGAAAAAAATATTTTCGAAATACGAACCGAATTATTCACTGGTGACAGCAGCACTATTATTCTTCAACCTTTATTAAGAAAATTAAAAGTGAAATCATTTCAGTTTTTAATTCTTCATCCTCCGTATTGGGATATTATAAAATTCAGCAGCAACCGGAGCGATCTTTCCAACGCAAAATCAACAGAAGAATTTTTAAAGATGTTCGGTAAAGTAGTTGGCAACACTTATCCTTTTCTTGATAAGGGAAGATACTGCGCTGTTGTTATTGGCGATAAATATTCTTCGGGTGAATGGATACCGCTTGGTTTTTATGTAATGCGAGAAATGATGAATAAAGGATTTAAATTGAAATCGACTATAATAAAAAACTTTGATCAGACAACTGCAAAAAGAAATCAAAAAGAACTCTGGCGATACAGAGCCCTTGCCGGTGGATTTTATATCTTCAAGCACGAATACATTTTTTTATTTCAAAAGTGATGTAACAAAAAGATGAAAAAAAATATTGTATTTCTTTCAATACTATCGGCAATAATTATTTTTAGTTGTTCGTCTGGTAAAGAGGAAGTTGATATCCGGCTGCACGATATCTGGGCACTTGAATCAATCGGCGGTGAAAAAATTATTCCTGGTGACACTATAAAAAATTTTCCCATTCTTGAAATTTATGCTGCAGAAAAAAGAGTTCACGGAAATACTGGCTGTAATACTTTGAATGGCTCAGTTAACATTGATGGAGATAATATTGCTTTCGAAAAAATTACAACAACAGAAATTGCTTGCCCCGGAAATCTTGAGCAAAAATTTCTTGCAGCACTTTCAAAAGTTAATAAATATAAAATTGAAAAGATGAGACTTTATCTTTATAAAGATGAAAAAGAATTATTAGTGTTCCAGAAAATTGATTGAAGTGATAGAATGCAGATTGATCTCATTCAAACCGAAAGAGAACTAAAAAAAAGATTGGCTTATCCATACAAATGGGGAAGAAAGCAAAATGATGTATTCGATAAGCTCACAAATTTCATTTATAGAATTCCTTCGTTTGATGAAGTCCTGAAAGAAACAGAAAAAAGATTCAGCAAGGATAATGAACATAAGAACATTGCTAATTATGCTTTAAACCGATGGTATAATTTCTGGTCGGCACAAGCAGTTGAAAAAATATTTTGTTCACTTCCAAACGTTAAACCTGCGTTGGACGAAAAAGACAGGTTGGTTGATTTTTCGATTGATGGAGTCACATTCGATCACAAGACATCTATCTTCCCTAAAAATTTTCCTTATCCGATTAACGAAGCGATAAATAAAACTGACGAACTGATTCGATGGCTCTATAAAAATCAATCACAGCAGCAAAGAAAACATTTAAAGAACAGATTATTTATAGTTCTTTATTCTTCCGATGAGGAACACTGGAAGTTAAAAGCTGAAATCTCCTGGCTGAAAGAAAGAATAGAAAAGTATATGGTTGGTTTCAATCCACATTTTCTTTTAAAATTTTCACTCGAAAAAGATCAATACACACTGGCAGATGTAATCTGGGCAATACGATAAATTTGTCACCAATTAAACATTTGACAATCTTAATTAGTTGATTGCTGCTAACACTTGATTTGTGTCAACTGATTTATTATGTTCATTCGGGTTATTAATAATAAATATTATTTAACAATTAAAAGCATGGAGGCTGAATGAAAACTTGGGTAAAACTTTTTTCAATATTAATCTGTGTTGTCCAGATTAATTTATTCTCACAAATACCAAACTCAGGGTTTGAAAACTGGGTTGGTGGAGACCCTTCTATTCCAGAAGGTTGGATTACAAACAATGCACCGCCCGCTTATACGCCTGTTATCAGAACTACAGATGCCTATATGGGTTCATATGCGGTTCAAATATGGAACGTTTATTTCGGAACTTTTGTTATTTCCCCATTTATGTATACTGATAAATTCCCGGTAACTCAAGCCCATGGAAGCCTATCTGGCTATTACGAGTTTTATCCATTTACCGGTAATGAGAGTATATATGTTACAACCTGGTTTACTCAAGCTGGGGTAATCGTCGGCGGTGGTGGGATCGACATTGGAACTGGAGCTTCTACTTACACGATGTTTAACTTTGATATTGCATACACCCCTGGTGCCAATCCTGATTCAGCTTATATCTATATTGGAATGGTTGATACAACTGGTGTTCCTCAGGTTGGTGCTTATGCTTATATAGATGAACTCGCTTTCGGACCTCCATCTGATGTGCAGGAGATTTCATCAAGTGTTCCTGATAATTTTAATCTGAGTCAAAATTATCCAAATCCATTTAACCCTTCAACAAAAATTGAATACAGTATAACTGAAGCATCATTTGTTCAGTTAAAAGTTTACGATATTCTTGGAAATGAAGTTGCTGAACTTGTGAATGAAGAGCAAACTGCGGGAACTTATCGGGCAGATTTTTCAGGAGAGAATCTTTCAAGCGGTTTGTATATCGCAAAATTGCAAGCGGATAATTTTACAAAAACTATCAAGATGAGTTTATTGAAATAATTTATTCTTGATTTAAAATATTTGTAGCACAGATTATTGGCAATGCCATTCCCTCAGAATAATCTGTGTTACTTAATAAAAAAATATCCATCTACAATACTAACAATTGTGAAAATTTCTGTTGATTTGTAAAATGTTTTTCGATTTGTCAGGTTCATTCGGATTATTAATAACAAATATTTTTAAACAATTATGATTAGGAGGTTTAATGAAAACAGTTATTACAGTTATAGTTTTGTTCGCATTCTTAATTTATCCACAACTAATCGCTCAACCTTTGAACAATAGCTTCGAGGAGTGGGCTAATGGTGACCCAGTCAGTTGGTTGACAACAGATATTCCTGGTTATGCGGACTGTGTTACTCAATCATCGGATGCACAAAGTGGTTCTTCATCTGCGAGACTTGAAGTAATAAATCTTTCTGGCAATCCATATGCCCCCGTTTTAACCTCTACAGATATGAACGGTGTGGGTCATCCGGTTTCTCAAAGATATGCAACCTTTACTACGTATTATAAATTTTCTCCTGTTGGCACTGATCAACTATTTATTTCTGTGGGAATGTCAATCGAAGATAATACTGTAGTTGGTGTTGGAGCAATGATAATTCAAGCAGCTATGAGTAGCTGGACACAGCTTAATATCCCAATTTTTTATAATCTTCCAGATGTACCAACTGAAACTCATATAACTTTTGGCATATCAAATCCAGCTGGCAACCCAACAATTGGATCAATTGGATATGTAGATAATTTATCTTTCAGTGGAATTGCAGCTGTTGAACAAATCAGCGGACATCCTCAGGATTTCAATTTAAATCAAAATTATCCAAATCCATTCAATCCATCCACTAAAATTGAGTATAGTATTCCTGATGCATCTTTTGTTCAGTTAAAAGTTTATGATATTCTTGGGAATGAAGTTGCATCACTTGTTAACGAAGAACAATCAGCGGGAACTTACAGAACGGATTTTTCAGGAGAGAATCTTTCAAGCGGATTTTATATAGCACAATTACAAGCGGGTAATTTTACCAGAACGATTAAGATGTCTCTTTTAAAATAATTAGTTAAAGGAGGCAGTCTCATAAGTCTGAATTCGTCAACCTGAACCTGCCTGACGGCAGACAGGCTTGTTTCTCCAAAGGAGTCCTTCAGACAGGTTCTAATTTTTAACTGAAATTTGGATATTAGATACAGAAATAAATTCGGAATGAAAGTTCTGAGACAGCCTCCTTTCCCTTACTCCTTTTCACAATTCAGTCTTTCTTTAATTTTACTTCTCAATTATATATTGTAGCACAGATTAATAATCTGTGCTACTGAAGAACTTGACTCAGATTTTTTTCAGGTTCGTAATTAGTGATGGCAGGTCTTGCTTGATAGTGTTCCAAAGCATATCAAGATCCACATCAAAATATCCATGAACCAGATGATTACGCATTCCGGTTATTTCATCCCACGGAATATTCGAATATTCAGCCTTTACTTCAATTGAGATTTTCGAAGCAGCTTCACCGATTATTTCAATTTCCTTAATTACAGACAACACTAACATTCGCTCTTTATCAAGGTCTTTTCTTTGCTTGCCCTCAGCAAAAGAGATTGCTTCTTCGGCAGCATCAATCATGTGCTTGATCCGAATGAAATCACTTTGCTGCATAATGAACTATTGCCTCTTTGACAACCTGAGCACGGAAATATCTGCTAAGTTCATCTGCGGTTCTGAGATCAGTTTTAATTCCCAGGAGTGCTGTCAACTCGTTTTCCATCCGTGCTAAGTCAAGATAACCAGGTATTGAGTTGGCTTCAAATTCAACCAGCAGATCAAGATCACTTTCCTCGTTGAAAGTATTCTTAGAATATGATCCGAATAAAGAGAGTTTTCTAATCCTGTTTGATTCACAGAATGTTTTCAATTCATTTTTATGTTTGTTAAGTATGTCCATAACTATTTCATTTTATTTAATTACAAGGTTTACATTCAAAACAAGAAAAATTCTACACTACATAAATATAATAATTTATCAGAAAGTTGATTTAATTTTATAATTTGTAGTCGATTATTGATTTTTTAGGGTATACTTGACGATTAAAATTTTGTATATCAATCTGATAACAACAATCCAGTGTATGTATGCACCGTAGTTTGTCGAAGATCCCTCTGGACAAGTCACTCAGAAGGTGTGAGAGTGAAAGTTCAATAGTTTGAATAATTACAAAAGATGACATCTTTTCCGAAAGATGTCATCTTTAAGTTAAACGAGATGAAAAAAGTAGATTATTATATTCCATTATATAAAAACAAGCTCTATCATTTTTACAATCGGGGTAATGGTAAAGAGAGCATATTCTTTAAAGAGGAAAACTATTCCTATTTTCTTAGGCAATACGATAAATATTTATCTGATTGTATCGATACATTTGCATACTGTTTACTACCAAACCATTTCCATATTCTCGGAAGTGTAAAAACTGATGTCCCGAATATAGTTAGTGAAAGCTTCAGGAAGTTTTTTATTTCATAATCTATGTCGATTAACATTCAGGAAAAGAGGAAAGGAAATTTATTTCAAAGAGGATTTAAGAGAAAAATTATTGAGGATGAGAAATACTTTTATTCGGCTGTTTACTATATCCACGCGAATCCGGTTCATCACGGTATAACCAAAGACTTGACCCAGTTCAAATTTAGTTCATACAATGTTTTGTGTGGAAATAATAAAACAAGTCTTAATAGAGATGAATTATTAGAATGGTTTGGTGGGCAAGATAAATTCATTAAGTATCATATTGAAATGAAAAGAAATATCTTTAATGATAATTATATGATTGAAGATTAATGAGAGAAAGTGTGTAAAAGATGACATCTTTTACCGATTTGGAAAGCCTACTGAAAGATGTCATCTTTGCTTACAATCCAATGTATGTACGCACCTGAGTTTGTCGAAGATCCCTCTGGACAAGTCATTCCGAAGGTGTTCGAGTTAAGATTCAGTAATGTAAATTTAATTCTCATTCAACCCTATTCATCGAAAGGTGGAGAGGGTTTTTTATTTGACATATAACAGAAAATTTAAATATGAATTTGATATCATGATTTGAACTAATTAAGTTTAGCACATAATTTTTACTAACATAGTATTTTTATGAAAAATTTTCTACAAATTTTGTTTTTCTTTTCACTGTTTTCAATAGCAGTATTTTCTCAAAATACGATTACCCGAGGAATAGTACCAAAGAAACCTGCCGCCGAGGGACTGTGGGAAATTCACAAACCAAGCGCAGTTGATTTAAAAGAATTTAGTGATAAAAATACAAGGATAACCATCAATAAAACACTGCTTGGCAATGGTAATTTACTATTAGAATGGATTGAACAAATTTGGTCTGTTTCTGCTTGGGTAAATATTGGTAGGAAAGCATATACATATGACGGAAACAAAAACCTAACAGAAACTCTTCTTCAAGGATGGGATGGTTCTGTTTGGGTTACTAATTCTAAATGGTTATACTCTTATGATGTAAACAATAATCGGATAGAAGAACTCAAACTAAATTTGAATGATACTGTCTGGGTGAATTCTGAAAAATATTCATATACATATGATGATAATAATAACCAGACTGAATGTCTTCTTCAATTATGGGACGGTTATAGTTGGCAGAATTTTATTAAGTGGTCATACACATTTGATTTAAACAATAACCCAATAGAAGATCTCTATCAAGTTTGGGATGGTTATGTTTTCGTGAATCAAAGTAAGTATTCATATTCATATGCTGGAAATAATAATTTAATCGAAAAACTCTGGCAGGAATGGGATGATTCTGTTTGGTTGAATTATCATAAGTATTTATATACTTATAATGGAAATAATAACTTGACTGAGTGGCTCTATCAAAACTGGGACGATTCAAGTTGGGTGAATAATAATCTGATTTTTTATAGTTATGCCGAGAATAATTTGCTGGCTCAAGAGATTGGTCAAGAGTGGTATTTTTCGACCTGGATGAATGATTATAAAAATTCATATACATATGATGTTGACAATAACTTAACAGAAAAACTTTGGCAAGGATGGGGTGGAACTACTTGGGTGAATTCTTATAAGAATTTATATACATATGACGGAAACAATAACCAAACTGAATTACTAAACCAACTCTGGAACGTCTCTAACTGGGTGAATGATAGTAAGTATTCATTTTCGTATGATGAGAACAATAATCAGATTGGAGAGATATACCAAGTTTGGAATGGTTTTTTTTGGGAAAATATACATAAATATTTATCTGCATATACACTTACTGAAGTTGAAAAATTTGATGGTGAAGTTGGTAACTATAGTTTATTTAATAATTATCCAAATCCTTTTAATTCAACAACTACGATTAAGTATCAAATACCAGAAATAAATTTCGTTACGCTCAAAGTTTATGATGTTTTGGGAAATGAAATCACAACGCTTGTTAATGAAGAAAAACCAATTGGAAGTTATAAGGTTGAGTTTGATGCAACATTTTTACCAAGTGGAATTTATTTTTATAGAATCCAGACAAGTTCCTTTGTTGAAACAAAAAAAATGTTGTTGTTGAAATAATCATTTTCTCTCAAAGTCGGATAGTCCTAAATATGTCTCTTTTCCCTGATACCAACGTGGATTAAATATTTAAAGCGAACAGGTATTAAAAAGTTTACAAGTCATTATGAATGTGTGACAGTGTTACATAAGCAGTTCTGTCCGGTCCGATTTTACCAAGTAATGTTAGTAGTTGTACCACAGATTATTGGCAAAGCCATTCCTTCGGAATAATCTGTGCTACACATTACAATACAATATGTATATACACCAGAATTTTCCAATCATTCTGAAGGTGTTCGAGTTAAGGTTCAATAATTTATTTTATTCATTTCTCGTCTGCAAATCTGTTTCTCAATTCAACCGGATTTCTTGATTTGCTCTTCATCTTCAGATTCAACATTTCAACAAAAACAGAAAATGCCATTGCAAAATAGATGTAACCTTTTGGAATATGCTGTTCAAATCCTTCTGCAATAAGTGAAACACCGATCAAGAGCAAAAAGGCAAGCGCAAGCATTTTAACTGTAGGATGTTTGTCAACAAAATCACTTATACTTTTTGAGGATATCATCATCACTCCGACAGCAATAATAACGGCGAGAATCATTATCATTAGGTTATTTGCCATACCGACTGCTGTAATGACTGAGTCGAGTGAAAAAACAATATCAAGCAAAATAATTTGAGTGATAACATTTGTAAATGATTTAGCAACTTTTGCACTTCTGTGTCCTTCTTCACCTTCCAGCTTATCGTGAATTTCAAAAGTGCTTTTTGCAATCAGAAATAATCCGCCGCCAATAAGTATTAAATCTCTTCCACTTATTTCCTGACTTAAAACTGTAAATAAAGGAAGCGTTAGTTTCATTATCCACACAATTGAAAAGAGCAGAAGAATTCTCGTGATCATTGCGAGCGCAAGACCTATGAGCCTGGCTTTATTCTGCTGTTCTTTAGGAAGCTTTCCGGAAAGAATTGAAATAAAAATTATGTTGTCAATGCCGAGAACAATTTCAAGCACTGTTAATGTTAATAATGCAATTAGCGATTCAGGTTGTGTAATCCATTCCAAAGTATTATTCCGATTTTGTTAAAAAATGTTTTGAAAATTAATAATTATTAGATCAAAATTTCGCAGTACAGAAAGATGACATCTTTCTAAAAGATGTCATCTTTAAACAATCAAATTAAATCAGCAAAATTACCTTCGATAATTCTTACCAGGTCTTCAGGTTTAATCATTATCTGCATTCCTCTTACTCCGCACTGATAGAAATTTCTTCAAATAGTTGAGCTGTTTCATCAATAAAAGTCGGATAATGTTTCTTCATTCCGATTGGCGAACAACCTCCTTTTATGTAACCGGTTAATGGAAGCAGTTCCTTTTCTTTTATCATTTCAATTTTTTTATCACCGCAGGCAACAGCAGCTTTTTTCAAATTCAACTCTTCAGTGACCTGAATACAGAAAACATTAATCCCGGTTTTTTCTCCTCTTGTTACAAGTGTTTTGAAAACTCTTTCCGGCTCAATTCCAATTTTATTTGCAACAGTAATTCCGCTCAAATCACTTTCATCAATGTCATAAGATAAAATAGAATGGAGAATGTTTTGAGTTTCGAGCAATCGAATTGCATTGGTCTTTTGAGTTTTTCCCAAAGGGATTCCTTCGAACAATTTTCTTACAGATCTTTTTTTATTTCTTCGTACGAGAGCTCTAATGATTCTGCCGACAAAAGAAATTTTGTATAATCTTTTTGCGGGTTATCAAATACTTCCTTTGTAATTCCGCTTTCAACTATCTCGCCATCTTTAAGAATGATCACTTTGTTTGCAAGATTTCTGAGAATACGTAAATCGTGACTGATGCTTATCATCGTTAGGTTTAATTCTCCATTCAATTTTCTGAAAAGTTTAATAAGAATTAATTGCGATTCGACATCCTGTGCAGAAAATGGTTCATCGAGAATAAGCAAACCCGGTTTTACTGCAAGCAATCTTGCAAGCGCAGCTCTTTGCTGTTCACCACCACTTAATTCCATTCCTCTTCTATCGTATAATTCTTTTGGGAATCCAACAGAGTTTAACACTTTCTCTCGCTGAATCTCAATACTATTTCTATCAACTCCGGAAATTTCCAATGCTTCATCAATTATCTTCTGAATTTTTCTGAATGGATTTAAGATCTCCCCATGGTTTTGAAATAAAATTTGAACCGGACTGCTTTTTCTTTTTCCTTTTTGTGAATCAGAACTTAAAATTATTTTTCCGCTATCCGGTTTTATCAATCCTGCAATAACTTTAGCCAGTGTTGATTTTCCTCCGCCTGATTCCCCGCAGATACCGATAATTTCTCCAGCTTCAACTTCAAAAGAAACATTCTTTAAGATATGGAAACGTTTCTTCGTTTCTTCTTTTGCGATAACTGAGTATGAAATGTTTTCAACCTTAAGCAGAGACATTGCTGATCTCATTAAATGATCTAACAAAATTTTTAATATTGTCATCAGCTGAAGTCATAAATTCATCCGGAGAATAAAATTGTGAAAGTGTTCCATCGGATAAGTAGGCTATTTTATCCGATGATTTAATTGCAAAGTTTATATCCTGGGTTACAATCAAAACTGACTTATTATTATCCCGGACATAATTTTTAACCTTTAATAAAATTAAATTCATTACAGCATAATCAACTCCTGAAGTTGGCTCATCGAGAATTAATAAATCAGGATTTGCAAGAAGAGCAAGCACAATTAAAAGTCTTTGCGCCATTCCACCACTTAATTCGTACGAATACAGTTCTGAAAGATTTTTGTAAGCGGGCAACTGAAAATAAATCAGCAATTCTTCAATCTTGAGTGGGCTTATGTTCGATAAGTCAAAGTAGTATTTAATTTTTTTAAGCGGATCGAGACTATTCGCTGCATCCTGAAAAACATATCTGATATTATACTGTCTGATATTTCTTATATTCTCTGCAGATGTGTTTAACAAGTTGGTTGAATTAAAAATGACTTTGCCTGTGATTTCAAAATCAACTTTTGGGAGAAGATCTGTAAGTGCCTTGATGAGAGTTGATTTTCCCGAACCATTTTTCCCAAGTATTGTGTAGATTTTTCCTGAAACAATTTCAAATTTTATATCTGAAAGTAACTTTCGTTTCATTTCATCATTGATAATTGATACAGAATTAATGTTTACACTAAGCATTTGTCGAAATGTTGTTTTTCTTTTAGTCAACAAAATAATAAATTGACATGAGAAATTACTATTTGTAATGCAAATCTCCTGAATGAACAATAAAAAAATAAAACTACTCCAATCAGCATTCCTGCTTTTAGTATTAATTTCCTGCAATTCAAATCCGTCATCTGAAAATAATCGGATCGTTATCGGAATTCCTGCCGATGTTCAGACATTCAATACACTATTTGCCTTCAGCTATGAGGAAAGCGCGATTACTGATTTACTTTATCCCGGCTTGCTTGACTTTCGCTGGAATGATGACAAAGGTGAGTTGGAAGCATATCCAATGATTGCGAAAAGCTGGCAGTGGTCCGCTGATTCTTCTTCACTAAAATTTATTTTGAGAGATGACATAAAGTGGAGTGATGGTAAAAACCTGACAACCGATGACGTTGTTTTTTCGTATGATTTGTTTTCCGATCCGGAAGTCAAGAGCCGTTTGACAGGAACTTTCAATTATATGTTTGTTGATTCGATGGGTCAAATCGATATTCAAAAAACATTTGTGATTATTTCACAGAATGAATTTGATATAAATTTTCCGGAAAAATCTTTTATCGACCTTAACAAGGTTTCAATTCCGGTAATTCCAAAACATATTTTTGTTGGGTTAAATCGAAACGAAATTTCAACCAGCACAATTAATTTCAGTCCCGTCTCGTGTGGTCCATTTAAATTAAAAAAATGGAAAAAAAATCAATCAATAATTCTTGAGGCAGATAGTAATTCTTTTCTGTTTAATACTGCTCAGACATCAGAAATAATTTTTAAAATTATTCCTGATTACACTTCAAGAATTTTACAACTTAAGAAAGGCGATATTGATTTAGTTGAGTTAATAAAAGTGGAAGATATAGAAGATTTCAAATCACTGAGTAATTTATCAATCTTTAATAACGTCGGCAGAGAATATGATTATATAGGCTGGAACAATATTGATCCTGAGGAATTTTCAAGTGGGAAAGTCAAACCAAATAAATTATTCGGCAATAAAAATGTTCGCAGAGCATTAACAATAGCAATCAACCGAAAAGAAATCCTGAGCGAATACTTGTTAAACAAAGGAACGCTTGCATCAACACCCGTATCACCAATCTTCAAATCATTTTTCGATGAGAATTTAAAACCTTATGAATATAATCCGGATGAAGCAAAAACAATTTTAGCAGAAGAAGGCTGGAAAGATGAAGATAAAAATGGGATACTTGAAAACGGGAAAACTGAATTCAGATTTACATTGTATTATCCTGTTGGAAACCCTTTGAGGGAATTTGCATCAGTTGTTGTGAAGAATAATCTGAAAGCAATTGGAATTGAGGTTACATTGGAAAAGATGGAGATGGGAACATTTATTGATTATCTTTATGAAAGAAAATTAGATTCGTGGATGGCAGGCTGGGGAATTCCGATTCCACTTGAACTTAAACCTTATTGGTATTCCGATCCGAATATCGGTGTGTTAAATTTTGCTTGCTATGGAAGTTCCGAAACAGATAGTGTTCTTAATCAATTAGATTCGAAAATTATCAATGAGTACAAAATAATATTGATAAAAAAATTTCAGACAATCATTCATCAGGATGAACCGGTTTCTTTTCTTTATTGGACACCTAATATTATCGTTTATAACCATCGGATAAAAAATATAAACATAACTCCGTATGGAGTTCTTGCTCATTGCTGGGAGTGGATTTTGAATGAATAATATTTTTAAATCCGGCAATATGAAAATATTATTTCTCAGAATTCTCTCGTCATTGTTGACACTTTTCCTGCTGGTGAGCTTATTATTTTTCCTGATCAGATTGTCACCGGGAGATCCGTCGGACAAGTATATTTCTGCTAAACTTGGCAACGTGCTTTCAAAGAAAGTTGAGCAGGAATTTTCACTTAACCAGCCAATTACACAACAATATATTTCATTTGTATCAAATATTTTCAGAGGAGAATTGGGAATCTCCTATAATTACCATCAGCCTGTATTTAAAGTAATCTGGGAATATTTTTCTTTTACAATAATTTTTGCATTACTCAGCTTTTCTATTCAAATCAGTTTAAGTATCTGGCTTGCAATCAAAGTTTCCAGAAGGAAAAACAGAATTGCAGAAAAATTAACTGAGAATCTCGCTTTGTTTGTATATTCAATTCCAGCATTCGTTCTTGGTGTGGGGCTTATTTTAATTTTCTCAGTTGAAATTGATTTGCTGCCAATTTCCAGTGTGCAGTCCATCGATTATGATGAAATGAATTTCTTATCTCAATTGCTAGACTTGTTAAGTCATTTGATTTTACCATTAATTACTTTGTCGGTTCCGGGGATAGCTATGTTCTATAAATATATTAAAGAAAGTATGGACGAAGTTGTGCATAAAACTTTTATTACTAATTTGAAATCTTCAGGAGTAAATGATAAAATTATTTTCAGAAAGCATGTACTCCCTAATGCATTGAAGCCATTGATTTCAGTTGCGGGAGTTGAGCTGGGAATTCTTCTTGGCGGAACATTAATTACCGAAGTTATATTCAGTCTCCCCGGAATGGGCAGATTGGCGATTGATTCAATATTATCAAGAGATTATCCGTTAGTGATTGGATGTGTTTTTACAGCAGGTGCAGTTGTAATAATTGCAAATTTTTTGGCTGATATAGTAAAATTGAAAGTTGATAAAAGATTAATCAGAGGAATTCTGAATTGAAGTCTGGAATTAAAATAATTCATTGGATAATTTTTGTCTGGATATGTATTGCTATACTTCAGTTTAATTTGATTATAGAATACTATTCTCTAATTGCAGCCTGGTTTGGTTTACTATTTAGCGATTCATCATCCGCATTCTCTTTTCTCACTTTCAGTTTGATTGATTCAATGCTTTCGGTAGTAATTTTTTTGATAATTATCTTAATTATTATTTTATACAGAAATAGAATCCGATTGTTAAAAACGAAATTAAATTTTTCTTTCGCTGTTCTGACCTTGCTATTATTCGTTTTTTTATTTGCACCAATCATTACAAATGAAAATTCCGGGTTTTCAAAAAATTTATCAGTGACAAAACTTCTTCCGCCATTCACTTCAGTTAGTGAAATAGTACTAAATACAAACATGCCGCATAAGTTATTAACTGAGGAATCATTCAGAATAAAATTAGACAGAACAATTAAACCTCCTTTCAACGATAATATTATATTAGCTGACAGTGTGAATATTTCTGATTCTGTGATTTATTATCAGGGTAATCAAGTCAATACAATCGGAAAAAACCTGGCAGATGAAACAGGAATTCAAATAAGGAAAAAATTTTATTTACTTGGAACTGATGAATACGGACGTGATGTTTTTGCAAGATTAATTTATGGAAGTCGTGTCTCAATAACTGTTGGTCTAAGTGCAGTTGTTCTGTCATTTATAATCGGAATAATTTTAGGATTTATAGCCGGCTATCGTGGTGGATTTATTGATATTATTTTAAATAGATTCACTGAAATGTTTTTAGCATTCCCTGTAATTTATCTTATTGTATTAATATTAGCTCTTTTCGGAAGTTCAATCTTTTCTGTTATAATTGTTCTGGGAATATCCGGATGGATGAATCTTTTCAAAATTGTTAAAACTGAAGTCTTGTCAATAAAACAAAAAGATTTTTTTGCATCTGCTGAACTTATAGGCTTAAAAAATTCACTTCTTCTTAAAAAAGAAATTTTTCCTGTTATTGTTTATCCGGTTATTATAAACCTAATATTTTTATTCAGCAATATTATTCTTGCGGAAGCCGCTTTAAGTTATCTCGGATTAGGCACAGGCAGTTCATACCCATCCTGGGGTTCAATGATTAATTCTGGACAAGAATATATAACAAAAGCCTGGTGGTTAATTGTTTTTCCGGGAGCCGCATTAATCTTAACATTATTTACATTTAATTCTGCAGGAAAAAATCTTGGAAAGCTGTTGAATCCTGGAATAGTGAAATGATAAATACTCGTTATGAAATATTGAAAAAGCTTGGAGAGGGAAGAAGTAAAGTATTTCTTTGCCGTGATATTGAATTTCCTGAAAAAGAATATGCTATTAAAATTCTTCCTGCAAAAGCAGATATAAAGGAAAAGGAGACATTTAAAAAAGAATATTTCACGCTTAATAAATTTGAACACTCAAACATAATTGAAGCTTATGAGCTTGGAACAGTTTATGAAACTGATGGAGAAGATGAAATTCAATCAGGTTCAATGTATATCGTGCTTGAGTATTTTGATGGTAAAGAATTACTTTTTTCAGATAAAATTCGGGAAGAATCAAATCTGAAAGAGATTGTAAAACAAATTTGCTCTTCGCTTTATTATCTCCATCAATCGAAATATATTTATTATGATTTAAAGCCTGAAAATATTCTGGTTTCTTATAAGGATGGAAGTCCAAAGGTTAAATTAATCGATCTTGGACTTGCTGAGTATTCACCTTCACCATCAGATTATGAAATAAAAGGTACCGCATATTATATAGCACCTGAGCTTCTAAAAAAGGAAATTCATACTCATTCAGTGGATTTTTATTCTCTCGGAATGATTATGTATCAGATTATTTATAATCATTTTCCATTTGAAGCAAATAGTGAGCTTGATATTTATAAATCCGCAATTGAGAACTCATTTGAATTTCCGAGCTCGGATATTTTTTCTGAGAAGTTAATCAAGATTCTGAAAAAATTGCTGGATAAAGATATCAGTAAAAGATATTCATCGGCTCTGGAGATAATTAAGGATCTTGATTTCGAAATAGATTTAATGTTGAGCAAAGAGTTTTTACCGGCAAAAGTATTTTCTTCCCGTACAACCATACTAAAAAAATTATCACAATACTTTGCAGATAAAACGAGCAGCGAGATTTATGCAATCAAAGGATTCGAAGGTGCAGGCAAATCATCACTGCTCGAGAAGATACTTGAGCAAAATAATGATGCGATGCTGATATCTGATGTCAGAGGAAAATCAGCAGATGAGTTAATTCGCTTTATTCTCAGACAAATATTTTTTTCAAAGAAAGTCTATCCTAATTTAAACACTGAAGCCAAATCCTTAGTGCTTAAGTTCCTTTCAGATAATAAGAAAAATGAAATTGATGAGTTACGTACAATTGTTGCAGCATTAATTTCAAAAAGCACATTCATTTTGTTGATTGATGACTTCAATTTATACGATGAACTTGCAAGTGATCTTCTTTTGGAAATCATTCCTTTATTGCAGGTGAATAATATTAAAGTTGTGGTCAATGAATCTCAATTGCATGACTTACTATCTGCCCGATTAAATAATGTAAAGTATATTGATTTGGGTTCATTCACTAACGATGAAATGTCCCAATTTCTGGAAGTAAGTTATTCAAAGGAAACTCAGATAGGAAAACTTAAAGAACTGATCGTTGCTAATGCCGATTTGATTCCGGGAAATATTAAAGCGTTTATTAAAGATGCCATTCTGTTTGGAATTATGAAATTCTCAGATACAGGAGTGTCCTTTTCAGAAGATGAAAATAAAATCTCAGCTTTAACTGAAGCGCATTTTAGCATTTATGATTTGAGATTAGCAAATCTTTTAGAAAGAGAATTACTGACTGTTAAAATACTTTCTGCTCTGGATATAATTATAGATTTACATGGATTATCTCTGCTTCTTGGGATTTCAAGAGAAGAATCAGAAAGAATAGTGTCCAATCTTCAATTAAATAATATTACTCAAAAATTCAGCTCGGGGCAGGCTTTAATATTTACTTCAGAGGCAATTAAAAAATATATTTATGCTTCGATAGGAAATAAAAAGGAACTTCATTTTCACCTTGCAAAAAGGTTATCAGAAAAATTCCCATCATTATACAGAGTTGAAGAAGCCCGGCATTATGAACTTGCTGGGGAATTTCAAAAGTGCTTTATTCTTTTGATGGATGAAATTAATGAAGCAGAAAAAAAATCAGCATTTTCTTATGTGCAAAAATTGTTGTTCCATTTAATTCAATTTCCGCTTGATAAAGCATTACTGAATGATATAAAAATTAAACTCAGTGAAATCTATTTCAAACTTGGTGATGTCAACGCATCATTGAACTTGATTGAAGAATTAAAAAGCATAAATCCAAAAAATAAAGTTGATAAGAAAATATTGCGGATTGAGGGCAGTGCACTGATTGCTTCTGGTGAATATGAAGGCGGCAAAAAAGTAATCTCTGAACTTCTTCTCGGAATATCTGACCTAAGCGAAAAGTATGCTTTAAAAGTAGAATTAGCTCACGCCGATTTCGAATTAAAATTGTATGACAACGCAATTCAACAGTGCGATCTGCTCTTAGATGAAAGAGAACTTTCAGATGAGTTAAAAGGTCGCTGTTATAATTTAAAAGGTATGATAAATATATATCAGAGCAATGATCTCCATTCTGCACTCGATAATTTTAAAAATGCAAGTATAAAATTTAGTCAGGCAGGTCAGCTTGCGCGTGTAGCTGGGGCAGAAGTGAATATTGGTAATGTGTATAATATTTTAGGAAATTATGAACAAGCGGAAGCACACTTTCAAAATGCTTCTGGAATTAATCAGTTTATTGGAAATCTTGAACAAGAAGGGTTGCTTTTGCAAAATATAGGTATCTTCTATTTCAATTGTCGGAAATTTGATAGTGCAATTCTATCATATCATAATGCAATAAAGATATTTTTAAATATCGGAAAAGATTCAAGCAGAGGTTTTGTTCTTTGGAATCTTGGAGAAATTTATATTTCGGCTTGTGATTATGAGAAAGCATTTAATTCCCTGAATGAAGCTTATAAGTTATTCGATCAATTGAAAAATTATCATGAATTATTAGATGTACTATTTATGAAAGGGAAACTATTTTACAAAATTGGAGATTTTCAAAAATTAGAAGAAATTATTCGCAATTTTCAAAAATTATATACTATGTTTGATTCAGAGAAGGATCATATAATTTTCGAAAAGCTTTTAATTCAGTGGCTGTCCTTCACAAAAGAAAAAACAATTTCAGTGGAAGAATTAAAATCAATTCGTAATGAAATTGCTTTGAGAGGTGACAATCACAATTACATTGAAGCCACTACTTTACTCATCCATTTTTATATATATAATAAATTGTACAATGAAGCTATTGAAATTCTTTCCGAACAAGAACTTATGGAATTATGCGCACAATATTCTATATTGGAGGCTGAGAGAGAATTTTTTTTAGGAATTATATCGAAAAATTTTACATCAGAAAAACTTTTGCCACCAATGGTATATTTTGAAAAAGCTTATGAATTAATTAAAGAGGATAATATTACTGAATTGACATGGCAAGTTCTTTACGAAATGGCTGATTTAAATATCGACAGAGGAAATCTTAACAAAGCAAAATATTTTATTAATTATGCGAGAGAGCTAATATATTATATCGCAGGCAGAATAGACTCTCCAATTTTACGTGCAGCATATTTGAGACAAAATGAGAGACTGAACACATTAAGGAAACTGGAAAGTTTATATCCACAAAATTAATTTATGTTTGAAGGACACTTTAATATAAAAGTCTTTTCAGATTCGACTGATCTGGTTTCAGTTACATCGGCTTTGAAGCAATTGGAATTGAAAGGGTTTTCGCTAAATGTAATTTTTCCGGCGGAGATTGAAGTTGAGAACAATGAAATTATCATCATAAAACTGGAATCCCTCGACACTTCACTTTACAAAGAAATTTTGCGGATTAAAAAATCAAGAACAAACAAAATTGTAGTAATAATAAATAACTCAGATGCATTGTTAGTCACTTCCTTGTTAAAACAAGGGTTCTTTGACATTTTTGTATTTCCTTATGAAGTATTAAAATTCACATCATTCCTTGCTGAAGTATTTTCAAATAAATCATATATAACCGAATCCGGACAAGTAGGAACTTTTGGTGTTAACAGACACGGTATAAAATCAATCCTTGGTAACTCTGAGAAATTGCAGCGAGCAGTTGACCTCGCTAGTAAAGTATCTGAGAAAAGTAGTTCCAATGTTTTGATACTTGGCGAAACTGGTACCGGCAAAGGATTGTTTGCCAGGGCAATTCACAACAGTGGACCAGTAAATCAATTTCCATTTATTGATATAGTATGTACAGCAATTCCTGAAAATTTATTAGAATCAGAGTTATTTGGTTATGAAGCTGGAGCATTTACTGACGCGAGAACCAGAAAAGTTGGACTGTTTGAACTGGCTGAAAGAGGAACACTCTTTCTCGATGAAATTGGAGATTTAAGTTTTAATATTCAGACTAAGCTTTTAAGAGCAGTGGAGAAAAAGGTAATAAAGAGATTAGGTGGTGTTGTAGATATCCCTGTTAATGCAAGAATTATCTCCGCTACTAATAGAGACCTTGAATTTATGGTTGAAAAAAATTTATTCAGAAGAGATTTGTTTCATAGATTAAATGTCGTATCAATTGAAATACCTCCGTTGCGAGAACGTGGCGAAGACATTATAACTTTAGCAAATTATTTCATTGATGAGTTTAATCAACAATTTGATAAATCAATAAAAAAACTTGACAAAGATCTCCAACACCTGCTTATGGGTTATTCCTGGCCGGGAAATGTTCGGGAATTAAGAAATGCGATGGAGAGAGCGGTACTTCTTTGTGATGATAGCAAATTGCAGATAAAAGATTTTAGTAATTTGATAGATAACGTCCATTCAAAGTCAATGGTTGATTTAAAGGCTGAAGATATTCCATTTAACATAGTAAGATTGGATGTTAATTATGGGATTACATCACTGCGAAATGTTGATAAAGAATATGCAAAAAAAGTACTATCCAAAATGGGTGGGAATAAAACCCAGACCGCTAAACTTTTAGGTATCTCGAGACCTAAACTTGACATTTTATTAAAAGTTTAATGTTGTTAATCTTTCGTGGTTTTATTTATGGATGCGTCATTTTTGTATTGGTCTGATTTCATTTGTTGTTGATTTTATGTAATATTTTTTTACACGAAGTAGCATAATTCATATTTATCAAGTAATTATTACCTGAATTTTATATTCAAGTCCCTTCGTTAAACAAAACCTGATTTTTTGTAATGGCATAGGCATTGGCTCTATATCTTTTGCTACAAATCGTAGCTTGAGGGTGAAGTGTATGTCAAACTACATGTAGTGTGTCATAATAACAAGTGGTACTATGCGAACTATATTATCCATAGCCCTAATTTGGGGACTATTCATATCCGGATACGCTCAGGTTGCTGACAATGTTCAGGAAGCGACTAGATATAGAGTTAATCAGGATAATATATCTACTGTTACTTTGAACCACAATACTCATTCAACTGAGATTACTCAAACTGAGTTAAAATTTCTTGAACTGAAATCAGGTTCACAACTTGATGAACTCGGCAGCAAGTACGGCTGGGTAAGATCAGGTTCACAACTTGATGAACTCGGCAGCAAGTACGGCTGGGTAAGATCAGGTTCACAACTTGATGAACTCGGCAGCAAGTACGGCTGGGTAAGATCAGGTTCACAACTTGATGAACTCGGCAGCAAGTACGGCTGGGTAAGATCAGGTTCACAACTTGATGAACTCGGCAGCAAGTACGGCTGGGTAAGATCAGGTTCACAACTTGATGAACTCGGCAGCAAGTACGGCTGGGTAAGATCAGGTTCACAACTTGATGAACTCGGCAGCAAGTACGGCTGGGTAAGATCAGGTTCACAACTTGATGAACTCGGCAGCAAGTACGGCTGGGTAAGATCAGGTTCACAACTTGATGAACTCGGCAGCAAGTACGGCTGGGTAAGATCAGGTTCACAACTTGATGAACTCGGCAGCAAGTACGGCTGGGTAAGATCAGGTTCACAACTTGATGAACTCGGCAGCAAGTACGGCTGGGTAAGATCAGGTTCACAACTTGATGAACTCGGCAGCAAGTACGGCTGGGTAAGATCAGGTTCACAACTTGACGAACTCGGCAGCAAGTACGGCTGGGTAAGATCAGGTTCACAACTTGATGAACTCGGCAGCAAGTACGGCTGGGTAAGATCAGGTTCACAACTTGATGAACTCGGCAGCAAGTACGGCTGGGTAAGATCAGGTTCACAACTTGATGAACTCGGCAGCAAGTACGGCTGGGTAAGGTAGAATGAATTAGTTCTCCAAAGTATACTTTGTTAAGCCTTCAATCTTTATTGAAGGCTTTTTTATTATTTGATGTAAGTTGTTATTTTTCAATAGCAATTTGCGAATGGTCGTAAGTGTCAATTTTTTGTTTATTGAGTAATCAATTTTGCTGTAAAACAAAACGAATCACCTGCTTACTTATAATATGCTTAAAATATCTCTCCTGTTGATTTTTTTTTCAACAGTCATCTATTCACAGGAAATTAATAGAGTTACACTAATTGAGGACGAAATTAATTACCAGATCCCATCCTACAATCATCAGGGAACGATCTATGTATCTCTTAAACATTTTGCTGAAGGATTGAAGTTAAAAGAAAAAGTTTCGGATTCTAATAATGTTATCGAATTAGATATCGAAAATTTTTTATTGAGATTCACCAGTAAAAACCCTTATGTCGTAATTATTTCTAAATCAACAGGCAAATCAATCATATATCAGTTTCCCACTTCCTCACATTTAGTTGATGATTTAATGTTTGTTCCATTGAAAGAAACGATAGAACTGTTAAATAAATACTGCTTAAAATCGCTTGCGATTATTAGTCCGGGTAAAATAATTGTACTGCCCAAAGAACAGAATGATTTCACGGAAATTAATAGCATTACAATAAAGCATACACCCAAAGGAACTTATATTACTATAAAAGGAAATCTTAAAATTAATTCATTTGTAAGAATGGAGGATTCCACATCAGTTTCTGTTGTGATAAAAAATTCTTCAACTTTTGGCAATAGTTTTGAAAATTTAGTACCTGTTGGCTATCTAAAAAGTATTAATGTGTTCAACACAGATGGCAATGTTGAAGTTAGAATTAAAAAGAAAAAGCAGGAGATTACAGCAGAATATTTTAATCTTGATAACGAACACGAATTAGTCGTTCATTTATTTGAAAGAGAATCTTCTTCCTGGCTCGAGCGGGAAAGTGAACACTTTGTTGTAATATACAAAGATTATCATTCGCATTTGGTCAATCACGTTTTGGAAAGTGCAGAAAGAGCTTTCAAACCATTATCAATATTATTTAACTATACGCCTAAAGATAAAATTATTATTAACACCTATGATGTAAGTGATTATGGATTTGCAGCAACAAGCACTACTCCACAGAATTTTATCAGACTTGAAATTGAACCTATGGAACCAGGATATGAAGTTATTCCATATAATGAAAGAATACAATGGCTTTTAAGTCACGAACTTGTTCATGTTATTGTAAATGATGCGGAAATTGGTTTTGAAAAATTTTGCAGATCAGTATTCGGAAAAGTTCCTCCCGAAAAAACTCAACCTTTGTCTGTTTTTTATGGACTCCTTTCAAACTATAATAGATATTCACCAAGATGGCACCAGGAAGGTATAGCTGTTTATTTAGAAACCTGGTTAAGCGGAGGATATGGTCGTGTGCTCGGCAGTTTTGATGAAATGTATTTCAGAAGTTTTTTCTTAGAAAAAGAGGCTTTGCCATCGCAACTGGATCTTGAAACATTACTAAGTCATAATTCAATTCTTCTGGAAAACATCCACTACATTTATGGCGGCAGGTTTGTAGCATACCTGTCAATCATATATGGAAATGAAAAACTTCTTGACTGGTTTAGAACTAAAGATGGAGATGCTTATAGTGGTTTTGAGGGAAAGTTTAAAAAGATATTTAACAAAGATTTTGAAGATGCATGGTATGATTTTCTTACCTATGAAAAAGAATTTCAGCAAAATAACATCAAAATTTTGGAACAAGCTGAACAAACCGATTTAAGAATATTAAGTAAGGAAAACTTTGGCTGGGTTTCACGTCCCTGTTATGATAGTCCGACTCAATCAGTGTTTTATGTTTACCACAGATCGCACGAATTAAATTCACTTCAATCATTAAAATTATCATCAGGTGTATCAATAAAACTCGGCTCTATTGAAACGCCAAGCATGATTCAGGTTTCTTCAATAGCTCTTGATGAAGTTAACGGATTATTATTTTATACTACAAATAATAATCAGTTGTTCAGGGATATCTGGGCGTATCATCTGGAAACTGGCGATGAGAAAATACTTTTTGAGGATGTAAGAGTTGGTGATCTGGCTGTTTCACCGGTAACACATGATTTATGGGGAATACAACACGAATCTGGTTATGCAACTTTAGTTTATTCACCATATCCATATAAAGAAATTCAACGTTTAGTTACATTCGATCTCGGTGAAGAAATATTTAATCTCTCTATTGAGGATAACGGAAAAATTTTAGCAGCAACATTGAAAAGACCTTCAGGTCAACAATCAATAATAATTCTTGAATCTGAAAGTCTGCTTAAAAATTCAAGGCTTAAATATGATATTATTTCTAACAGCGGTTCTCCCGAAAATCCATCATGGAGCAGAGATGGAAATATTTTATATTGGAACGCATATACAAATGGTGTGTCTAATATTTATCGGTATGACTTGAGACAAAGAAAAATTGAAGCAATTTCACATTGTATTACCGGACTGTTCAAACCTATTGAAATTTCTCCTGATTCAGTTTTTGCTTTTCAATTTACGACCGATGGTTTTATCCCTGTGATGTTCGCCAACCAACCGGCATCGTATTTACCTGCTATTAATTATTACGGTCAAAAAGTTATTGATGTCAATCCTCAATTACAGAACTTTAATTTGTACAGTGATACTACAACAATTAATCCCATGGATTTTTCTGCGGAAGAAAATTTCAATGGATTAGAAAATTTGCACATCCATTCTATAATACCTGTTGTCAGCGGATTTCAAAATCAAGTGGTATTCAGCTTATTTACCAGAATTTCTGATCCCTTATTGATTCACGATTTTTATATGGAAGCCGGTGTATCACCATTAAATGAAAAGCCAAGCGATCCACTTTGGCATTTAAGATTTAAGTACGATTACAAGCAACTATTTTATATAGACGTTCTTTACAATGGCGCAGACTTTTTTGATCTGTTTAATAAGAGAAAAAGAGGAACTTTGGGAACTCAAATTAAACTCGGACATACTTACTTCTGGAAATATGATAACCCAACAAAAATTAAACAGGCAACAACACTTACATTTTACAGAGATGTTCGCTATATAAACGACAACCTGATAGAAGTATCGCAACCAGATTTTGCCGTGCTGGCGACAAACCTGAACTTCAAAAATCTGAGGAAAAGTATTGGAAGTTCTGATTTTGAATACGGAAACGAATTCAACTGGACTGTTGGGCTATACGGTACAAATTTTGACCAACCAGAAGTTGCAATTAATTCTTACATTGAATTAAGTAATTTCTCCACTTGGCTGTGGCATCATAATGTGTTACACGTAAAAATTGCAGGTGGATACAACAAGGAGAACGAAAACCTTGTGCAAAGTTTGTTTTATGTTGGTGGATTTGGAAATAGACCAGTTGACAATGACGAAGTTAAACAGTTCAGAAGGATTTTCAGGTTTCCCGGAATTCCAATTTACAGTCTTGTTACAAGTAAATTTGGAAAGTTAATGCTCGAGAATTCATTCCCACCAATAAGAACTTCAGGCTGGCTGCTGTTAGAACAATTTGTTAATCATTTTGATTTTTCAGTGTATTCTCAAAGTATGATTACACAATCAAATTTTGGAGATTACCTCTTTGATGTTGGAACACAGATGGATATAAAATTTAAACATTGGTATAATCTTGAATCAACTTTTTCTGCAGGAATAGCAAAAGCTTGGACCTGGGATGGTTATCAGGATTGGGAGTGGTTTCTTTCAATCAAATTATTAAAAGATTAATTATTTCATTTTTATGAAATTTTCAGATTTCAAAAAAAATATTGACGATAGAATTCAGACTGTAATAGGTGAGTCCGAATCTTCCGAAAGATTAAAAAATCTTGAAGTTATTCTGAATACAGTCAATACTATTAATAGGTCTCTTATTTTAGAAGATGTGCTGGAGCTCGTACTTAAAAATGCAATTAAGCTAACAAATTCTGAGAGAGGTTTTATTGTTCTTCAGAACACAAATGAAGAACTCGAATTTAAATTAGGATTGAATGAACACGATGAAAATCTGCCGAAAAAATTATTTGAAATCAGTAACACAGTTGTTGAAGATGTTTTTCATAATGGACAATCAAGATTCATTGAAGGTGCACAGAGCGATGCAAAATACGATCCTTCAAGAAGTATCCTGAAACTTGAATTACAGACAATACTATGTTCTCCTCTTATCACAGATGAAAAGAAAATCGGGGTAATTTATGTTGATAGTAAACATCTTCATAAAATAAAAGTCAGGGAGATTACCGGCACATTTGAAATTTTAGCTGGACAAGCTGCAACTGCAATCAGGAATGCTCAGCTTTATGATGGACAGGTGAATGCGTACAACGCTCTGCAGGAAGCTAATGCTCAACTTATTCAAGCTGAAAGACGTGTTCTTAAAGCCGGAATTGATGCAGAGATAGGACAAGCTTTGCAGGGTTTAGTTCACCTTGCACTGCTTGAAACGGAAAGTCTCCTCAGAACAATAGAAAAATCCCAAACTGAATTTGAGAACAATAATCATTTGGATGATCTGCTTTTTGACAGACTAAAACTTAAATCGAAGGTAGCCGCTGATAGTATCCGTAATATTCAGAAGTATGCTCAGGTTTTACTTGAAACATCCGTTACCGATTTAAATAAAGAGAATAATGATTTGAACAGAGCAATTCAATCAGTAATCAAGTATCTTTCGCCATTGAAAAAATTCAGCGCAGTTACATTTAAGACTGAACTTAACCCGCTTCCGTTATGTAATTTCGATCCGGAGCAAATTCAGCATTTGCTTGTTCACCTGATAACAAATGCAGTTGATGCAAACCGAAATTCAATTATAACTATTCGTTCATTTGTTAACGGCAATCGTAACTGTGTTGAAGTTCAGGATGATGGTCCCGGTTTTTCTGAAAAAATTAAAGCCAACCCTTCGGCTATTTTTAACTTGTCAAACGGCGGGTATGGTTTATTTCTTTGTAAAAATATTATAGATAAGCATAAGGGTGAGATAAAAATACTGAATAGTGAAAAGGGCGCGTTAATTCATTTTTCTTTGCCGGTTAATTAGTCTTGGATACATTTAATCTAAAATATTTTGAACTCTGCTATGATCCATTACCATTCCCGGTAGAAGTATTTGACGATAATGGTTTTGTTGTTTTCATTAATAAAGCATTTTCAAAAAAATGGGGCTATTCAATTAATGAACTGCAAGGGTATTCGTACGCAACCGACAAGGAACTTCATAAAAGAGAAGTTGTAAAAAAGATAAGTGCTGTTCGTAAACAACAAAAATCCATAACAATTCAGAATTATATTGATACGAGATTATTAGGTTCCGATAAAGCCATCCCATTTTTAAAAACTACCATCATTCCGCTGAATGTTGATGATAAAACTTTTATTGTTTTTTTCCACGAAGATCAGACAGACGTTATTTTAGCAGAAGAAGAAGTTAGAAAAGCCAGAGACTCAAGTAAAGAAGCTGACAGATTAAAAAGTACATTTCTAAATGTTCTTTCGCATGAACTCAGAACTCCTCTGAATATAATTCTTGGCTACTCAACTATAATTAAAGAAAATTTAAAGGATAAGATTAATAATGAGGATAAAGTTTATCTCGATAATCTTTATACAGGCAGTGAACGGTTGTTTAAAAGCATTACACAAATGCTTGAATTTGCTCAGATCGAAGCCGGGAATTATAAACTTAATCTCGAAACTTTAAATCTCATTCACATTATTAAAAATTGTTTAGAACCATTCAAAATCAAAGCTGCCGAAAAGAAACTTGATTTTACATTAAAGATTACTAATGAAAATATTTATGTCGAAGTTGATCAACAATCGTTGGAAACCGTTATAAATAACTTAACAGATAACTCAATTAAGTTTACGCGTCAAGGCTATATCGAATTTGAAGTAGAAGTTTTTAATGAAAGAGAATTGGCTGTTTGTAAATTAAAAGATACCGGAGTAGGAATTTCTCCTGAATATCTCGACCACATTTACAGACCATTCAGCCAGGAAGAACTTGATATTGGAAGAAACTTTGAAGGGAATGGTTTGGGATTGGCAATTGCAAAACGATATATTGAAAAAATGGGCGGCTCACTTATTGTAGATAGCATCAAAGGTGTAGGAAGTACATTCACGTTTACATTACCGCTTGCGAAATCTGTGAAGAAGGGGAAAACAAAAATTACCAGCGAAAAAAGTAATGGTGTCTCAAAAATTTTGATGCTTGATGACAGCGGTGATTCTTATCCTTTAATTAAAGCATTCTTAAAAGATAACTTTGAAGTGAAACTTTTACCCTCGCAGGATTTTAATTCCGACCTATTTAAAGAACAAATATTTAGTGCGATTATCTTTGATGTGGCAATCAACTATTGGAACAGAGGACTAGAAATAGTTCGGAACGTACGAAAAGAAAAAGATAATAAAATCCCAATAGTAATTTTATCCAGTGAATTTCTCCAGGAAAAAATCCAGCAATTCCGTAAAGCCGGTGCGAATGAATTCCTTGTAAAACCTTTCGCTAAAGGTGAGCTTGTTTCGATGATTAGCAAGATAGCGTTACATTAATTTCAGGAAAACTTCAAGCCTGATAATTTTATCGCACATATTCTTTATCTTATTTTCTCCTCATTATTTTTGTCTGTTAGTGGATAAACTTTATCCTGAAATATTATTTGTAGTTTAATGAATGACACAACAAGTAACTGAGTTAAGAAAAAAGATTAAATCGCTTGCAAGTGCTGAGATTTCAGATACAATGCAATGGTTTTTTAAAACAGGTAAAGGTGAATACGGTGAAGGTGATAGATTTGCAGGGCTTAACGTACCGACTCAACGAAAGATATCAAAGCAGTTCAAAGATTTAAAATTATCTGAACTAAAAATATTACTTTGTTCCAGGGTTCATGAAGAAAGACTCATCGCACTTTTAATCCTTGTTAATAAATATGAGAATGGTAATGATAAGCAAAGAGATCAAATACTTTCTTTTTATTTGCAAAACAGGAAAGGAATTAATAACTGGGATCTTGTTGATCTCTCAGCACCAAAAATAGTAGGGAAACATTTGCTTAAAAAAGATAAAAGTTTATTGAATAAACTTGCACAATCAAAAAACCTCGGGATCGGAGAATTGCGATCTTATCAACATACGCATTCATTCGAAATAATGATTTTGAATCAACTATGAAGATTGCTTATATATTAATCAATGATAAACATGATTTAATTCATAAAGCTGTTGGCTGGATGTTGAGAGAAGTTGGAAATAAAAATCTTAGGAGTGAAGAAACGTTCTTAAAGAAATATTACAGAAGGATGCCGCGGACAATGCTGCGATATGCGATAGAAAAGTTTCCGGAATCAAAGAGAAAAAAATATCTCCAGGGAAAAATCTAAAGAAGAATTATGGAAGAGAGAATAAAAATTACAAGCGGTACGCCATGGGAAGATAAAATTGGTTATTCAAGAGCTGTAAGAATCGGAAGGATAATCGAAGTATCAGGTACAGTCGCTATAGATGGGGAAAAAATAATCGCACCGGGAGATCCCTACAAGCAAACAAAATTCATTATTCAGAAAATTGAAAAAGCGCTAAATGATGCCGGCGGATCATTGACAGATGTTATAAGAACAAGAATATACGTTACCAATATTATGGATTGGGATGCTGTTGGAAGAGCTCACGGTGAGTCTTTCAAAACAATAAAACCCGTTACCACGATGGTTGAAGTGAAATCGCTGATCGATCCAAATTTTGTCGTTGAGATTGAAGCAACTGCCTATTTAAGTAAGTAATGAAGAGACTTCTGAAAAATTCTAATTTGTCATATTGAACGACCTGCCTGCCGGCAAGGCAGGAGTGTAATATCTGGTTTTTAAATTAAAAAATCCGGCAGTTGCCGGATTCAGAATGACACATTCATAATAATTCAGAAGTCTCTAATGATTTAATCAAGAACTTTACCGAACAGTGCAGCATACATAATCCTGTAAATTTCTGTGTTGTCTATTTTCCCTTTCATCAGATCAGCATGTAATCCTTCTGCTTTCGCGACAATCGAACCATACACATCATCATTGGTTGACCAGGCAACTGCAAACTGAAATTGATTTCCGTTTTTATCCTTTGCAGTAAGAAATGGTTTAGTGCTTGTTCCATTAACACCATCGAGTGGAGAACCGTTGTGAGCTGTTGGAGGTAAAGGATTATCAGGCATCATATCTTTCTTAAGAAAACCATAAATCTCCATTCCGCCAGCTTCACTGTCTGCTGCGGTTATTAGTAATGTATTAGGGTTTTTTGAATAAAAATTTAATGCAACTCCGATTGCATCATCGGCTCGTTTGATTGCTTCAAAATAACCACTGGCATTATTTGCATTTCCAAAGTTATCAGTAGCTTCTTCCTCAACAACAAGAAAAAAATTTCCTTCTTTAGCAGAAAGAAATTTGACAGCAGCATCTGTCATTTCTGCCAGAGTTGGGGCTTCAGGCTGATAATATTTTAATCCTTTCTCAATAAGTTCTTCTTCAGATTTATCATTGAAAGTATGACCTTGTGCAAATATTCCTAAAATCTTTTGTGTTTCTGTTGGAATTTGTGAAAGTTCCTCACGTGTGTAAATCACTTTATAACCGAGCTTGATCGCGAGTTCAACAACATTAACTCCATCTTTTCTCTTGCCGGTTCCAAATTTTCCTTCAACTCCAATTGGCAATAGGTTTTCTTCACCGCCAGAGAAAATCAGATCTGCACCTGATTCAATAATTCTTTTTGATATCACATCTTCGTGTGCTCTTGAATCGTCACTTGTTACAAACGCGCCTGTTCCGGGTTCAACAATTTTCCCGCTGTTAATTATTCCAATATTAATTCCTTTGCTCTTTGCTTCCATCATTATGCTTAAATTACTTCCGGATCTTGAAGTTAGTGGACGGTTACCGTCCATACCATAAGATTGCAATTCTACTTTAACCCCGTATGCATGCGTAGTTGCACCAGCTTCGGAAGATGAAGTCAGAGTTGTTTTTGTATGACCTTGATATAATCCGATGTGTGATAGTTTATCCCAGTTTGTTTCGCCATCTGGTCCATAATACAAAACTCTTAATGCATTCCAATTCGCTAAGCTTGTTCCATCAACATGAATAAAAATTACATTACCAGTATCATTATTTATTTGGGATTGACTTGAGAAAGTAATTGTCAATAATATAGCTGATGCAGTTAGAACTAAAATGAACAATCTGCTTAAATTTTTTTTCATAAAAATTCCTTTCGAATTAAATTTTATATTTCTAAACTAATTAAAAATTTTCACAGGACTTAATTTTCATTTTGTTAAGAATACACACAATCTTAAATTAAGCCCCGAATTTTATTTTTTAAGAAATCAGGATTTTAATGAAGAATAAACCGAAACTATCACTAAATGGAAAATCTTCAATATTTTTTACTGACTCTGAATCTCCAACTTCATATTCACTTTCAAACCAATTCGCGGAAAATTTAGAATTCCGATTAATCAAGGATCGGATAACTGCCACCGGATCAGATGCATACTTTGCTTTATCATTAGCGATACGCGACAGACTCGTTAGAAAATGGCTGAGAACACAGCATCAATATTTTCAAAAGGATGCAAAAAGAGTCTATTATCTCTCATTAGAATATCTAATGGGTCGTGTGCTCGGAAATGCATTAATAAATATGGATTACTATGATGAGTGCAGTAAAATTTTAAAAGATGACGGATATAGTCTGGAAGAAATCAGGGAGGTAGAACAGGATATGGGTTTGGGTAATGGTGGATTGGGGAGACTTGCTGCCTGTTATCTTGATTCAATGGCAACACTTGAATTGCCGGCATTTGGTTACGGAATCAGATATGAGTATGGAATCTTCAAACAATCTATCGAGAATGGTTACCAGGTAGAATATCCTGACAATTGGCTCCAGAACGGAAATCCGTGGGATATTCTGAGAAGAGACTTGGAGTATAGAGTTAAATTTTATGGTAAAGCAGTCGAAGTTAAAAATGCTGATGGAACATACAAATTCGATTGGATTGACACAGAAGACGTCCTTGCAATTGCTTATGATATTCCGGTTCCCGGCTATAAAAATAATACTGTAAATAACCTGAGACTCTGGCAGGCTAAAGCTGCAAGTGAATTTAGTTTTAAAGAATTTAATGCCGGAGATTATGTTGCGGCGGTTTCATCAAAAACTAATTCAGAAAATATATCCAAAGTTCTATACCCGAATGATTCTTATGTGAAAGGAAAATTTTTAAGATTAAAGCAGCAATACTTTTTCGTCTCAGCAACTCTTCAGGATATTATCAGAAAATATAAAATTAATCATAAATCGTTTGATGAGTTTGCCGAGAAGAATGCAATTCAACTCAATGATACTCATCCTGTTGTTGCTATTCCTGAGTTGATGAGAATATTAATTGATCAGGAAGGATTAAGCTGGAATAATGCATGGAAAATTACAAGCAAATCTTTTGCATATACCAATCATACAGTTGTTCCTGAAGCACTCGAAGAATGGTCTTTACAATTATTTGAAGAATTACTTCCACGTCATACCCAGATTGTGTATGAAATAAACCGGCGGTTTATCGAAGACGTTAAAAAAAATTATTCGGCTGACCCAAATATTGTAGCGGGACTTTCAATCATTAATGAGAATGGTGGTAAATCAATCCGGATGGCTCATCTTGCAATCGTTGGAAGTTTTGCTGTTAACGGAGTTGCTGCTCTTCATACTGAAATTTTAGAAAAAAGAATCTTTCTGCATCTATACAAAATATTTCCCGAAAAATTTATAAATATAACTAACGGAATTACTCCAAGGCGTTGGCTTAAGGCTGCCAATCCCTTCCTTTCAAAGATTATTACAGATAGGATTGGTGAGAACTGGGTTTATGATCTGAATGAATTGAGGAAACTTGAAAAGTATGTTGAGGATGAAGGATTCAGAAAAGAATTTAGAAACGCAAAACTGGTGGCTAAGAAATTATTAATCAATGATATTGAAGAAAACAATAACATAAAAATTAATCCTGAATCGATGTTTGATGTTCAGATAAAAAGATTTCATGAATATAAAAGACAATTACTAAATGTTCTTCACATAATAACACTCTATATCAGAATCAAAGACAACCTGTCTGACGGCAAAGCAGGATCAAAACATGAAATGGTGCCGCGGACAATTATTTTTGCAGGGAAAGCTGCGCCAGCATATCAAATGGCTAAACTGATTATCAAGCTTATAAATTCCGTTGCTGAAATCGTTAATAACGATCCTGACGTTGGTGATAAACTGAAAGTTGTTTTCATTCCTAACTACTCAGTTACGCTTGCTGAAAAAATAATTCCAGCTTCAGATCTTTCCGAACAGATCTCGATGGCTGGTCTGGAAGCTTCCGGAACCGGAAATATGAAGTTTACATTGAATGGTGCACTGACAATCGGAACAATGGATGGAGCCAATATTGAAATACGTGAGGAAGTTGGTGAGGAAAATATTTTTATATTTGGAATGCTCGCTGATGAAGTAGTAAAATTGAAGAATAATGGTTACAACCCGCGAACTTATTATGAATCGAACAAAATGCTGAAGAGAGTAATTGACATGATTGCTTCAGACATCTTTAATAAAAGTGAACCGGGAATTTTTAAATCTATAATTGACAGTCTGCTAGGTGTTGATTATTACTGTTTGCTTGCAGATTATCAATCGTATGTAGATGCTCAGGATGCCGTTAGTAAATTATATCTGAACAAGGACGAATGGACAAGGAAATCAATATTAAATGTTGCAAGAGTAGGAAAATTTTCAAGTGACCGTTCAGTAAAAGAATACGCAGAAAAAATCTGGAATGTTGGACCAATTAAAATCAACCAATCATAAAAAAGAAATTAAAACTGATGACTTACGAAATACATCCAAAAGCAAGAATAGGACACATTCACTTAACTGTAGGAAATCTTGAAAGATCAGTAAAGTTTTATACTGAAATGCTTGGATTTTCTGTAACCGCCAGATTCGGAGATTCTGCAACATTTTTATCTTCCGGAAATTATCATCACCATATCGGATTGAATACGTGGTCTGGAGAGAATGCAGTTGCACCGCCTTCCGGACATACTGGCTTGTATCACTTTGCTATTCTTTACCCGAGCAGGGAAGAACTGGCAAAAGCTTTTAAAGTATTATGGGAAAACAAATATCCTATCGAAGGTGCATCTGATCACGGAGTTTCTGAATCCATCTATCTAAAAGATCCGGATGGAAATGGAATCGAGCTTTACTGCGACAGACCTCAGGAAGAATGGCCCGTTGATGAAGATGGTAACGTTGTTATGTTCACAAAAGCTCTTGACCTTCCCAGTCTCCTTTCAGAATTAAATAACAATTAAGTAAAATAGAGAGATGACATCTAACTAAAATGATGTCATCTCTGGTCAAACGGAAATTTTGAAATGTTTGAATATTTAAGAAAAGTTCTTGCAGAGAAAGATGAACAAATTGCTCAATTACAAAAAATTGAAACTCTAAAATCCCCCAACAGAAAATATCAGGTTGCAACCGCTGCTTTGCTTGTTGAGATGGCAAAAGCTGATGGTGATATTTCTGAAGTTGAAAGAGAAAGAATAATATACCTGATGAAAAAAGATTTTGATCTCGATGATGAATGTGTTGATGAATTGCTGGCACTTTCTGAGGAAAAAGTAAAAGACAGCATCAGCGTTTACGAATTTACCTCGGTGATAAATGAAGCTTTTTCTCAATCAGAAAAACTTGAATTGATTAAAAATCTCTGGAGAATAATTTATGAAGATGGCAAACTTGACAGCTACGAAGACAGATTAATAAAAATCATAGGCAGCACAATGAATATTGAGCATAAAGATATTATTGCTGCGAAACTCTTTGTAAAACAGGAATTAGCAAAATAATAGTTTGAAATATCATTCCTGAAAGTTCACAGTCGGTGAACCTTCCGGAATCTTAAATCACACTTTATAATAGCTTTATTCAAACATCTCTTGACTTTCCGAAATCAGTGTATTAAGTTTGTAAAAGTATTATTTCAGAATAGATATCTGGAGAATAATTCATTGGTACAAAATTTACTCTATCCTTGCTCAGGAGACACTGGAAATTGGGAGGGAAAAGGATTTATTTTGCCCCTAATAAATTCTTTGTGCCATTGTAATGTTCATTACCTTTTCGAACAACTTTTATACTCCATAAATTTCTATCCAATTGGTTTTACGTAGATTAAAATTAGTACACTTCAATAATTTTTTGTTAACTATAAAAACAAGGGGTATAAAATGAAAAAGTTGATTTTTACAATTATTACAATACCGTTTACTTTATTTGCACAACCGGAGCATTTTGGAGAGTTGATAATTGAACTATTAAATCAAGGATCAACTTGGAATGTAACATTTACATTAACTGCGATTACTGCAAGATGGGATGAGAACTACGAATTAACATCAGAATATGAAATTATAGGTGATAATATAAATAGTAACGAACCTTCAGAAGTAACAGCATATTTTGATCATATACTGGATCCCTGGGCGGGAATAAATCCAACCTTTGCCATCGGCCTTTATAAATTAAGCGCAATAGAAAATGGAGTGGAACAAGCTTATTTCTGGATCGACTGGAGAACGTCTGATGGTTCAGAATATGGAGATTTAAATTTCAAATATGACATCGGAAACAAAAACTTCCGAAATTGGGAAAACACCGAAACCATAAATTTTAGTTACAAAACTATATGGGATATAACTAATGCTGATTTGGAAACATCGGGGTTAGAAAATTATTGGGAAAATTGTATGGGTCTAATTCACAATTCTAATTTCAATCCACGATTAGTGTGGGGTCCATATCCAGATGAAAATTTTTCAGTTAATTATTACAAAATTTATAAAAAGACAGGTACAGGGAACTTTAACTTTTGTGAGACTAATTCAGGAGTAAATTGGGTGGATGATGATGAAACCGTCATCTTGGGACCACCTCAGGCTAATGAAACAATCTGCTATTATAAAGTTACAGCAGTCGGCTGGCAAAGCGAAGAATCGCTTGAAACCGATTATACAAATACAGTTGATACAAGGGTTGAAGGATCAAATCAAGATAAGCTAAACCAATATAACAATGCTAAGTTAGCAAACAGTTTTACATTATTCCAAAATTACCCAAATCCATTCAACCCAACGACAATAATTAGTTGGTATTCCCCACAAGATGGTTTCATTACATTGGATGTCTTTGATATTCTAGGTAGCCAGATAGAGGTATTAGTAAATGAGTACAGAACATCAGGATTGAATTTTTTAGAATTCGATGCGCGGAACTTACCAAGTGGAGTGTATTTCTATAAGATTCAAACCGGAGGTAATACAAATATTCGGAAGATGATAATACAGAAGTAATAATTTCAAAAGATAAGAGGATTACATTCCTGTTAGATGTAATCTTATTTAAAATTTTATAAAGGTGTTGATATGAAAAAGATTATGATAATATTTTCATTTATAGTCGGATTATCAAGTGCACAGCAACAAGTTGATGTTGTGTGGCCGACACTTGCAAATTCACCCTGGCCAATGGTAAAACACGATCCCCAATTCACAGGTCGTTCGCCTTACAAAGGACCACAGAGTGCAACTGTAATTTGGTTTTTGGACTTAGCCTATGGAATTTATTCCGGACCAGTTATTGGTGAAGATAAAAATTTATATTTTGGTTCTTATTTTTATTCGGCAGATAATTTCTACTGTTACAGCAATGATGGTGATTTTATTTGGGATTATTCATCTGGTCGATCCTTGCCTCCTGCTTCAGGTATTCTAATTGATTCGAGCAATACTATTTATTTTGGTTCATCAGACAAATATTTTTACGCAATTAATGCTGACGGCAGCTTAAAATGGGAATATCAAACCGAACATTTTTTTGGGCCCACCTTGATGAACATAGATCTTCAGGGTAATCTATACTCAACAAATAATAGCGGTCAATTATTTTCATTTAATTCTTCAGGTAATTTAAACTGGAGTGTCACTTATGAAAGTGGATTCAACCAAAGGTCACCAGTGTTATCTACGGATGGAAATACAATTTATATAGCTGGTAAAGACTCAAATCTGTTTGCCTTAAACTTGAATGGTAGTCTTAAATGGACGTTCAAATGCAGTAAAATACAAACAGCACCAATAGTAGATTCATATGATAATATATATTTTATTGACCAGTATAGTTTATTTTCAATTTACCCTAATTCTGAGATTAGATGGGAGTTCTCAGATTTTCAATTCGGTTCGTATTCAATACCAGCAATAAATTATGATGGAAATATTTATGCAATAGTAGGAGATACTGTGGCTCCGTATAACAAATTATTAGTATCAATTGATTTTGACGGTGAGTATCTATGGAAATATATTTTTAACGATGAAGAAAATGATGAATTTTGGCAGCCTCTTATTTGTGATTCGGAAGGGACAGTATATGTTGGTTCAACATTGGGATACAACTATTATGCAATTTCTAGCAATGGATCATTAAAGTGGAAGTTACCATTGACGTCCCCGATTCAGCAAATAGATAATACTGGTGCAATCAGCGATAATGGAACCTTATTTCTTGGTACGCACTACACAACCTTATTGCAGCATCAATGGAGAACATTGATGGCAATAAGGGACACTGTCACTTCTGTAGAAAATGAAAAAAAAGGATTGATCAATTATCAACTTGAACAAAACTACCCTAATCCATTCAACTCAACCACTAACATTAAATATACAATCCCACAATCAGGAAGAGTTACAGTAATAGTTTATGATATTATGGGTAGAGTAGTTGCATTACTTCTTGATAGATACCAGGATGCAGGAAGTTATGATGTAATTTTTCAACCTAAAGATTTTGCCAGTGGAATTTATTTTTACACGCTAACTTCGGGAAACTTTACAGCTACGAAGAAATTAATATTGCTGAAGTAACCTCACTTAAAATTCAAAGGCCGGGGCGAACTCCGGCTTTCTTTATTTCTTCAACTCACCTTCAATCGCAGAAATTACTTCATCACTCGCCGGTTCAACTTTGGTTCTGAACCTCGCAACAATTTTTCCGTCTTTTGAGATGATAAACTTTTCGAAATTCCATTTTACATCACCATTCTCAGTAACATTATTGTTTATTAGTCTATCATAAAGTGGTGACCTTTCATCGCCGAGTACTTTTATCTTGTCAAACAATTTAAATGTTACCCCAAACTTCGAGCTGCAAAAGTTTTGGATTTGCTCGTTTGTGCCAGGCTCTTGTCCACCAAAATCATTGCAAGGGAAAGCGAGAATTTCGAAACCTTTTGGATTATATTTTTCATAAATCTTCTGTAAGCCGGCATACTGCTTTGTGTAGCCGCATTCGCTTGCAACATTTACTATCATCAAAACTTTTCCGTTGTAATCTGATAGTTTTATTTTGTTATTGTTCATATCGAGAACAGTAATGTCGTTTATGTTGTCCATCGAAATTTTTCCTTCTTGAAAGCTTGATATTTTTTCCTGTGCAATTAGCTGTGTTATAGTTATAAGGAATATAATCCATAAAAAATTCTTAATCATTTTATCTCCTTCTAATTTGTTTTTTAAAAATACAAACTGTATCGTTCAAATCATTTTTCTGAATTACTCTTTGTCCTGACAAGATCATTCACAAGGCATGAGGTTAACGTAAGACATTACTCTGTTTTCTAAGCAAATAAATTCTTGAACCAATAAACTGTCCGAGAAAAAATGCTGGTATTGTAAAAAATAGAGTTTCGACCTCGAATACTGTACCAGTTAGAAACCGGAATAAAATAATTAATCCAACCGGAATATGTATTGCAAGAAAAAACTGCAATGAGAATTTTTTTACATTCGCCCGCCAGTATCCGAATGGTATATTAATAATGAAAGTAAAGAATGTTAGTAGAATAATATTCATTTGTAGTAAAATTTTGAAACCGAACTTAGGAAAAAGTATGTGATGAATAAAATACAAAAACCCCCTCCTTTGGAGGGGGTAGGGGGAGGCTTTAACTCATCAACGCTGCAATTGCTGCTGTGTTGGCAACATCATCAACACTGCAGCCGCGGCTCAAATCAAAAAATGGTTTTTTCAATCCTTGAACCATTGGTCCAACTGCTTCTGCTTTGCCCCAGCGTTGAGCGATTTTGTAAGCAATATTTCCAGAATTCAAATCTGGAAATATTAATACATTTGCTCTGCCTGCAACATTGCTACCTGGTGCTTTCTTCTTTCCGATAGATTCAATAATTGCTGCATCAAATTGTAATTCTCCGTCAACATTCAGGTCCGGTCTCTTTGAACGAATGATTGCCGTTGCATTCAAAACTTTATCAACAGCTTCATGCTTTGCACTTCCTTTTGTAGAAAATGATAGCATTGCAATAAACGGCTCTTCACCTGTAAGTTTTCTATGATTGTCTGCAGTTGAAATCGCAATATCTGCTAACTGCTTTTCGTCAGGTGCGGGAACAACTGCACAATCAGCAAAAGAATAATTTTTATCCGGAAAAAGCATAAGGAAGAAGCTCGATACAATTGAAATTCCTTCCGGCATTCCGATACATTGAATTCCTGCACGCATAACATCAGCAGTAGCTGAAGCTGAACCGGCAACACTTCCATCAGCCATATTTTCTTTTACAATCATAGCAGCAAAAAATAAGTCCTGCTGAACAGTACTTCTTGCCTGTTCGATAGTTACACCTTTGTGTTTGCGAAGGTTGAAGAAAATATTTGTAAAGTCGCTCAGTTTGTCAGATGTTGTAGGATTTATAATTCTTACTCCTGTAAGATCAACATCTAATCGTTTCGCATCTTTGTGAATTCTGTCTTCATCACCGAGAGTAATTACTGAAACCGTTTTTTCTTTGGTTAGTTTCTCTGCAGCTCTGAGTACTCTTTCATCGTGGGATTCAGGAAGGATTATTGTCTTTCTTGCCTTTGATGCTTTTTCCTTTATCTCATTTAACAGCTTGATTTCCATATTGTCTCCATATTTTTAAGAAAATGACATTCAAAATTACGAAAACAGAAAATGATTTTTTGTGAAAAGCAGAGAATAGGACATATAGATTTTCATGAGAAAAGAAGTTAGTTGAGTCTATATTCCTCATCATAAATAAGCGATTAATTTTTCCTTAATTCAGATTGATTTTTGACGCCAAATAATATACATTCACAGCCTTAAAAATTTTATGATTGCAGAAAATATAAGGCATCTCAGTGAGCGGATAGCTGCTAAATGTGATGAATTTAAGCGAAATTCGCAAGAGATCAGACTAATCGCAGTTTCCAAATTTTTCGGGATAGATGCAATAACTGAAGCTCAGCGGCTGGGTATTACTAATTTCGGTGAGAACAGGGCTCAGGAACTCAGAGATAAGTATGAAATACTCGGTGATATAGTAACCTGGCATTTCATCGGGAATCTGCAGAGAAACAAAATCAAGTATGTAGTTAGGACAGCAGAATATATTCATTCAGTTGATTCGGCTTCTCTCGCTGATGAAATAAATAAAGAAGCAAAAAAGTTAAACAAGGTTCAGAAGATTCTACTCGAAGTTAAAACCTCTTCAGAAGAAACAAAATCCGGATTAAGTGATGATACGGAAGTACTGGAACTTGTGAAGCACTGTTCAAATCTTCCGAATGTTGAGCTGTTGGGACTAATGACAATGGCTGCATTCACTGAAGATGAAAAGATAATCAGAAAAAGTTTTGCTGATTTGCGTAACTTAAAAGAGAAAATAAATAAAAATGGTTTTGACCTCAAAGAACTTTCAATGGGGATGACAAACGATTATGAAATTGCAATTGAAGAAGGAGCAACTATGCTGAGAATTGGTTCAGCTATATTTGGTCAAAGAGATACAACAAAAGACTGGAGGCAGTCGTGAAGCTTTCACCGGTTTTAATTAAAAAACAGGAATTTGAAAAATCAATGAGAGGATACAATGTTGAGGAAGTTCAGGCTTTTCTCGATAAAGTTTCCACCGACGCAGAGGAACTGCTAAATGAAAATGAGCAATTGCAAAATGAAATTGAAAAATTAACGCGTGAGCTGAATGAGTTTCATAAAATCGAGCAGAAGCTGCAGGATTCAATATTAAAAACACAAGAAACCTCAGCACAGGTAATTGAATCTGCAAAGAAGCAATCAGCGGTGATTATTAAAGAAGCAGAAATTAAAGCTTCGCAGATTGTACAAAATGCTGAAGAAAAAGTAAATCAAATGCAAAATGCTGTAATGATTTTACGTGAAGAAAAAGATTTAATTACTGCACGACTGAAGGCGATTGTAAGTTCACAGGCAAATCTGCTCGAAGGTAAAATTAAAGATTCCGGTCAGGAACCGAAAAAAAATGTTGCACGGGAAAAACCAGAAAAGCTCGATATTGATGTTGACGGGATTGTAGATAAACTTTTATAATAATGAGTAAGCTGATTTCTAATATTAATGAGACTCTCGAAGTTATCAGAAAACATACTTCGGAGAAATATCCGGTTGGAATAATTCTCGGTACCGGATTAGGCGGACTGGTTAAAGACATTAATATTACACATCAAATTGATTATGAAAATCTTCCGCATTTCCCGATTTCAACAGTTGAATCACATCGCGGTAAGCTGATCTTCGGAACAATCAACGGAAAAAATGTTGTAGCAATGCAGGGACGATTTCATTTTTACGAAGGTTATTCGATGCAGCAAATTACATATCCTGTTCGTGTGATGAAATTTTTGGGAGTTGAAACTTTGCTCGTTTCAAATGCATGCGGTGGAATGAATCCGCAGTACAGGAAAGGCGATGTAATGATTATGGTTGATCATATAAATATGCTGGGAGATAATCCACTTATCGGAAAAAATGAAGATGAATTTGGACCAAGATTTCCTGATATGAGTGAGCCGTACAGTTTTGAACTAATTGAACTTGCTGAAAAAATAGCTCTTGAAAATCAGCTAAAGATTCAGAAAGGTGTTTATGTAGCTGTTCCGGGACCAAACCTTGAAACTAAAGCAGAGTACAGATTTCTCAGAGCGACTGGTGCTGATGTGGTTGGAATGTCAACTATTCCGGAAAATATTGTTGCAAATCATATGGGAATGAAAGTACTTGGAATCAGCATTATTACAGACGAATGTTTCCCGGATTCACTAAAACCGGTGAATGTAGAAGAGATTATTGCGGCTGCAATGAAGGCTGAACCTAAAATGACATTAATTATGAAAGAATTAATTAAGAGACTGAAATGAAAAAATTTATTTCATCATATAGTGTTCCTTTACTTCTCGGATTATTGATTTTTGCCTCCGATTTTCTTAATACATCGCTTTTCAATTTTGGTGATAGAAATTTTGCGGTATGGTTTGTTCTCTCGATTCTTTGCTTTGCCTGCGGCTGGTATATTAACAGATCACTGGGATGGCAGAGGGGTGGAAGAATAGTATTTTCTGTAACTGTTGCTGCAACAATACTCAGCATTGCGATTATAGTTTTTTTTAATGAATATTTTGGAACGTTCGAATTGCTTGTTGAAAACCTTATCCTTTTCAGTTTGCGAAACATTACTTTGGGTGCAATGGGAATTTTCGGAATGGCAATACAGGAAGTTCTTAGCGGCGAAAAAGAAGCTTTGATATTGAGAGAAAAGGTCAAAGTTTTTGAAGCAACTGCCGCTGATTCAAGAAAAGAAGCTGATCTATTAATAAAAGAAGCGAGATTAACTGCTGATACTATAATTAATCAGGCTGAATCAAATGCAAAAAATACTTTTCTGAAAAAAGAAAGAATCGAACAGGAACTGAAAGAGTTTATTCAAATTGAAAGAGAACTGATAAAGAAATACGAAGAGCTCAAATAAATTTTAATATGTACAAACAAGGATTAGAAAAAATAAAATATCCCGAAACAGAACTTGAAGTCTTAAAGTTTTGGTCGGAGAATAAAATATTTCAAAAGAGTGTGGAATTTCGCTCACCTGAAAAATCGTTTACATTCTATGAGGGTCCGCCAACTGCAAACGGTAAGCCCGGGATTCATCACGTTATGGCTCGCACGTTAAAAGATATCGTTTGCAGATATAAAACTATGCGTGGTTATCGTGTGGAAAGAAAAGCGGGATGGGATACTCATGGTCTTCCTGTTGAAATAGAAGTAGAAAAAACTCTCGGTATAAAAAATAAAAGTGAAGTTGCTAAGTTCGGAGTTGAAAAATATAATCAGGCTTGCCGCGATTCTGTGTTCACATATCTTGATCTCTGGGAAAAGATGACCGAACGAATGGGCTACTGGATTGATTTAAAATCTGCTTATATAACTTTAACCAACGATTATATTGAATCAGTTTGGTGGGCACTCAAAACTCTTTATGAAAAGGATCTCATTTATAAAGATTACAAAATCGTTCCGCAGGATCCGAAATCTGAAACTGTTCTTTCAATGGCAGAATTAGCACTTGGCTATCGCGAAACAAAAGATCCTTCAGTTTATGTATTATTTAAATTGAAAGATAAAGACGAATACTTTCTTGTATGGACAACAACACCATGGACATTAATTTCGAACGTTGCTCTCGCTGTTGGATCCGATGTTGACTATGTGAAAGTTCTTAATAAAGAAAAGAAAATTATTCTCGCAAAAGAATTACTGGCAACACTTGATGGAGAATATGAAATCCTTGAGGAAATGAAAGGGAAGGAATTAGAGGGTATTGAGTATGAACAGCTTTTACCTTATGTAAAACCGAATAAGAAAGCATTCTTCGTTTGTCCGGGAGATTTTGTAAGTACGGATACAGGTTCGGGAATCGTTCACATTGCGCCTGCATTTGGTGCCGATGATTATGATCTCTTGAAGAAATATAATCTTCCAATGCTGCAGCCGGTTGACAGAGGTGGAAAGTTCACCTCAGAAATTACAGATTATGCAGGGCAGTTCGTAAAAGATGCTGATAAAGATATTATTATTAAGTTGAAAACCGAAGGCAAACTCTATAAAAAAGAAACCATCGTCCACACATATCCATTCAGTTGGCGTCATCAGGATGTACCAGTAATTTATTATGCCCGTGAATCATGGTTTATCAGAACAACCAGTGTTGCAAAACGAATGATTGAGCTTAATAAAACTATCAACTGGCAGCCACCGGAAGTTGGTGCCGGAAGATTTGGAAATTGGCTTGAGGAAAATAAAGACTGGGCTTTATCGCGTGACAGATTTTGGGCAACACCGCTTCCTTTCTGGATAAATGAAGAAGGCGATATTCTGCCAATCGGAAGTGTTGAAGAGTTGAAAGAAGGATTTATCGTTGAAAACGATAAACGCATTTCAGTAAGAGAAATCGAAAATATTGATCTCCACAAACCATTTGTAGATAAAGTTCTTTTTGAGAAAGAAGGAAAAATATATACACGGACACCAGAACTGATTGATGTCTGGTTTGATTCAGGGGCAATGCCGTTTGCTCAATATCATTATCCATTTGAAAATAAAGAATGGTTTGAAAAGAAAGCGTTTCCTGCTGATTTCATCTGCGAAGGAATTGATCAGACACGGGGATGGTTCTATACACTACACGCAATAGCAACAATGCTGTTTGATAGCGTTGCTTATAAAAATTTGATTGTGAACGAATTAATTCTTGACAAGAATGGTATGAAGATGTCAAAGTCAAAAGGCAACACAGTTGATCCTTTTGTCCTTTTTGAAAAGTATGGCGCTGATGCAACAAGATGGTATCTTGTAACGAATAGTCCGCCATGGAGACCAACTCTTTTCGATGAAGAAGGTTTGGTTGAAGTACAAAGAAAATTTTTCGGAACGCTTTTAAATACTTATGCATTTTTCGCGTTGTATGCTAACATAGATGGATTTGAAAATAAACAGGCGCAGGTTCCGCTTTCTAAAAGAGAAGAAATTGACAGATGGATTCTTTCGAAATTAAACTCATTAGTTGAAGCAAATATTAAACTGATGGATGAGTATGAAGTTACAAAAGCCGCAAGAGCAACTTCTGACTTCACGATTGATCATCTTTCGAACTGGTATGTAAGGAGATGCAGAAGAAGATTCTGGAAATCTGAAATGAATGAAAACAAACTGGCTGCTTATCAAACATTATATGAATGTCTTGTTACAATCTCAAAATTAATTGCGCCTTTTACTCCATTTCTTGGAGAAGAATTATTCCAGAATTTAAATTCTGTCACGAAGAGTGAAAAAACCGAATCGGTACATTTAACTGATTTTCCGGTTACAGGTGAGATTGATAAAGAGCTCGAACAAAAAATGGATTTGGCTCAGCACGTTGTTTATCTTGTCAGAGCAATCAGGGCAAAATCGAATTTAAAAGTGCGTCAGCCTCTGAAAAAGCTCATTGTTGTTATTGAAAAGAATAAGAAAGATGCTTTGTTAAAGATGAAGGACGTAATACTCGAAGAAGTGAATATTAAAGAACTCGAAATACTTGATGACGATTCAACGTTGGTGCATAAATCAGCAAAAGCAAACTTTAAAACAATCGGACCAAAGTTTGGTAAAAATGTTAAAGCTGTCGCAGAAAAAATTAAAAACTTTACCTCCACTGAAATCAGCTTAATCGAGAAAGGTGATTCAGTTGCTGTTGAAATTAATGGTGAAAGTTTATCAGTTAGTAAAGATGATGTTGAAATATTAAGCGAACAAATATCAGGCTGGATTGTTGAAAGTGAAACCGGCGTTACTGTTGCTGTTGATACACATCTTACACCCGAACTGATTTCAGAAGGTTTGGCGAGAGAATTCGTTAACAGAATTCAGAATATGAGGAAAGATGCCGGTTTCCAGGTTACAGATAAAATCAATATTGCATTTTCAGGAAATTCTGATTTTAAAACTGCAATTAATTCTTTTACAAAATACATTGCAGTTGAAACGCTGGCAGAAAAAATAGAAACCAAAGTCGAGTTCAACGGCGGCTTTGTTCAGGATTGGAAAATCGGTGAGGACGAAATAAAAATTAAAATAGAAAAAGTAAGTATTTAATAACAGGAGTAAATCACTATGGCTAAAAAAGTCGTTAAAAAAACAGTCAAGAAGTCGGCTGCTAAAAAACATACAGTAAAAAAAGCTGCTGCCAAAAAAGTTCAAAAGAAAGTTGTTGCTAAAAAAACCGTTAAGAAAGCGGGAAATAAAAACACGGCTGCTAAAAAAGAAACCAGACCAATTCGGAAAGCTGTAAAAGCAATATCAACCAGGAAAATAAAATCGGCAAAAGTTCCGGTTGAAGTTAAATTCGAGGATATTGTTGAATCCAGGAACAAAGCTATTGCCAAAATTAAAGGTTACGGTAAAAGAGATCTTGAACATTTCAGACAGATCATAATGGAGAAGCGGGATGAAATAATCGAACAGCTTCAAAATTTAAAAGAACAAATGCTTGATCCTACAACCGGTGAATATATTAATGAGAATTCTCCCTATTCACTTCACATGGCTGAACAGGGAACTGATGCAATGGAAAGAGAAAAAACTTTTCTTTATGCTCAAAGAGAAAATAAATTCCTCGGATATCTTGAAGATGCACTGAAGAGAATAGATGCCGGAACTTATGGGATTTGTATCGAATGTATTGATGAACCGCAGCATCTTTGCGAAACTTGTCCGTTGATACCAAAAGAGAGACTCGAGGCTGTTCCACATAGTCAGCATTGCTTGCCGATAAAGCAAAGACAAGAAAAGAAATAAATTACGTGTTCAGCAGAAAGCAGAAGTGTAATATTGAAAATTCTTTTTCTTCCTTTATTTATTTTTCTGGTGGATCAGGCTGCTAAAATATCAGTCCGTGGTTTGCATTTACCCTGGTTAGGTATAAATTATAGTGGATTGAACCCGGGTCAAACTAAACCAGTGATAAAAGATGTTTTTCATATTACACTCATTGAAAATCCTGGAATCGCTTTCGGGATTGATCCGGGTGAGCCATTGCGTGATGTAATATTGGTCATCACAATCCTCACCTGTATCGGCTTCTTCGCATACCTGGTATTTGTGAAAAATCCGGATTGGAAAGTACAGGTTTCCGTTGCACTTATTCTTGGTGGTGCAGCAGGAAATTTATTCGATAGAATATTCTACGGAATTTTCTATGGCTACGCACCATTGTTCCAGGGAAATGTAGTTGACTTTCTGGATATAAAATTCTTCAGGATTTTTATCTTTGATAATATACACGGCAATTATGTTTTCAACTTTGCAGACATCTGTATTTTATCAGGAGTTGTCCTGCTCATTTTTGTCATATTAACCAGGAAGAGTCATAAACCACAGGAATTAATTCCAAATCTTGTTGAAGATGGAGAAGAAAAAGTTTGAGAGTATTATATCTTACATTTGCTGTTATTTTTTTTGATCAGCTTTCTAAATTTTATGTAAAGGGAATTTCCATTCCTTCTCTAAACATTAATTTTGAAGGAATGTATTTTGGCGAATCTATTTCAGTGATTGGAGATTTTTTCAGGATAACTTTCACCGAAAATCCCGGAATGGCATTTGGTTTTGACCCCGGTTCCGATTTTAAATTGTTCATTTCAGTTTTTTCATTGGTTGCAAGTGTTGCTTTGCTGATTTATCTATATTCCATTCGAAAAAAATCACTCAGTCTTAAAATTGCAATTGCGCTTATACTTGGCGGTGCAGTTGGAAATGTTATTGACCGGATGTTTTATGGAATGATTTACGATTATGCACCGTTGTTCTACGGAAAAGTGGTTGACTTTTTTGATTTTGATTTCTTCAACTTCTCTATTTTTGGACGCAGTTATGACCGCTGGCCAATCTTCAATATCGCTGATGCTGCGGTTTCAATAGGAGTTTTAATTCTTCTGGTTTTTTATAAACATCATGAAGAAGAAGACAAAAAACTTAGAGAGCCTTCCGGTAGTGTTAACGCTGAAATGAATACTGGCATTGATGTTTCAGATAAAGAGTTATCACCAAAAAATATGAATGGTAATTTGCAAGATGACGAAGCTGATAAAGGAAAAGAAATATCGCTTTGAAATTCCTGAGGGAAAAAAGAAAGAAAGAATAGATGTCTTTCTTGCAAACTCAATTGAAAATGCAACCCGTTCTAAAGTTCAAAAACTGATTGATGCAAATCTTGTAACAGTCAACGGAATTATTGTCAAATCAAATTACCAGATTAAACCATTTGATATAATCGAAGCAGTTCATCCGATAACTCCCCGTCCCGAAGAAACCGAACCCGAAGATATTCCACTTAACATAGTTTATGAAGATGACTATTTACTCGTCATAAATAAATCTGCGGGAATGGTTGCTCATCCTGCTTATGCAAATTACACCGGAACATTGGTAAACGCACTTCTTCATCATACAAAAAAACTTAGTGGTTTAAATGATCCGGGCAGGCCTGGAATAATTCATCGGCTGGATAAAGATACAAGCGGACTTTTAGTTGTTGCCAAAGATGATTTCACTCACGCAAAAATTGCTGAACAATTCAGCAAACGAACTGTTGATCGTGAATATCATGCAATATGCTGGGGAAAATTTAAAGAGAAGAAAGGCGAAATTAATTTTAATATTGTACGGAGTAAAAAAGACAGGAAAAAATTTTCGGTAAGTGAGAATGAAGGAAGGACAGCTTTAACTTTATACGAAGTTATCGAAGAGTTTGAATTTACATCCTATCTGAAAATAAATCTTAAAACAGGAAGAACTCATCAAATCAGAGTTCATTTATCAGGAATTGGTAAACCGGTTTTTGGCGACCCGACTTACGGAGGACGACAGGTTGTGTATGGTTCCGAACTTCCAAAGATCAAAGCAAGAGTTCATAATCTTTTAGAAATAATACCTCGGCAAGCATTGCACGCAAAAACTATTGGCTTTTATCATCCGGTGAAAAAAGAAAAAATGTTTTTTGATTCCGAACTTCCGGATGATATGAAATTGCTGATAAAAAATTTATAATTCATTTAATAAAGATATTGACTTTGTGAGATCTGTTCGTTAAGTTCTGATTGAAATTAATTCAGGGTAGAAAACCGATGAACTTTTTTTTAGAAATAAGTTCTTCAAAGTTGGCACGATATTTAACTCTCTCTCTCTCTCTCTCTCTCTCTCGGTGGAGCGAGAAAGATGGTGAATTTATTTTCACCAATCCAGATTATTCTGTATGAAACTTTCAAAGTTCTCATACAATCATTCAATCAACCATCCATTCATTTCTTATTCTTCCCTTCTGGTTTTACATAGCTTGAAAAAAATCATCAGTTATTGCTATCCGGCAATTGACGGAGAAGCAATCTCTAACAGTGTTTTCTTTCCCTATTTATTATGTAACAAAGGAATAAAGAGATGCGTTTGAAAATAGTTTTTTGTCTGTTGTTTTTAGTTAGTAGTGTTTCTCTTGCACAAGAGTATAAACCTTATAACACATTTAACAAAGAAGCTGAGTTACAAAGGTTTGTTGCACAAGGCGGCAAGGTTGAAGAAATTTCTCCGAATATTTACAGGCTAACAAACATAATTGGAGAAAGCAGGACTTTTTATCTTGGCAGCAAAGAAGATGTTAACGGAAGTATGGAGTATGTTGACACAACCATCTTAAACATTTGGGAAATTGATACAATAAAGTTTAACAATATGTTTAGATTCTGGCAGAAAGTTGAGGTTGCAAACTCTTGGTGGACATCATTACCAACAGCAGATTTAAACAATAATAATCGACCTGAGTTATACGGTTATACAGATATAATTTACCCTAACTTGATAGGACCGGTAAAAATATTTGAGCGAAATTTGAATGGTAATTATGAAAATATATTCTCATACGATTTTAATACTTCTAAAGTAGATGGAATTACTGATATAAATAGAGATGGTATAAAAGAAATGATCATTTTATCAATAATAGATGAAGACTCTACTTTATACTATCACCCTATTTTTAAAAGTGATACGGTCAACTCATTACCTTCAACATTTGATCTCTTCTTAAATATTGATAGCTTGGATTTTCCATTTGACCTTTACCAAATATACAATATGGTTTTTGGAGATTGGAATAACAATGGTAAAACCGAGTGTGCTTTTACTACTATAGGTACATGGGATACTACAATGTGTATGATAGCTGAATACAATGACAGCATCAATAATTTTGAAAAGACATTTCAATTCTCGTCCATTTATGAAAGCGATTTATCTGGCTTTGCCATTAATGATTTTGATCAGGACGAAAAAACAGAACTAGTCATTAGTTCAGGTCCCGGAAATGTATTTGTAATTGAGAACATTAGCGAGAATCAATATTCGATTATCAATCAATTTCCATTCCCCATTCACAATACTTATATGCAAACAGTCACAAACGATATTGACGAAAACGGAAAACCAGAATTCTGGATTGGAGGACAGGATTACGTGAATGGAATAACTGTATTCCAGTGTTATGAGTTTGATGGAGACAATAATTATCAAGTAGTTGCATATATAGAACTAAGGTATCTCGTATCATTGTTTAATGAATACATTCAGGCAGTAGATATAGATGATGACAAGAAGGAAGAATTAATAATATCAATCGGTAATGTTATTCTGATTTTAAAGTTTGGAGGTTTTCCAAACAATCATCAATATAAACTTTGGTATGCAAAGCTCGGAGAATCAACGCAGCCCGGCGCTCAATTCTATCCTGTTTCTATTGCAGATCTTGATGGTGACAGTAAGAAGGATTTGTTAATTCCAATGGAGAAATACACTTCCTGGATAACTTATGCCTTTAGTTACATCCTACGAAGCGATGGTACATCAAGCATAGAATTTTCTGAATCTAATAAATTCTTTTTAGAAGAGTACATAAAAAGTTATCCGGTTCCTTTCAATTCTTATTCATCAATCAGATTTGCTATCTCAGATGAAAGTCTAGTCAAGATCAAAGTTTATAGTGCATTAGGGAAAGAAATAAAAACACTGTTAGAAGAACAACTTTCTCCTGGGGAATATGATATTCACTGGGAAGCAAAAGACAAATATGGTAAGCCGCTTACAAGCGGAATTTACTTTATTAGTCTCCAGACAAAAAATGTCGTTAAGACAATTAAAACAATACTTTTAAAATAAGGAGATAGAAAAATGTTTAATAAAATTAAATCCTTTTCTGTGGGGAAATGCATTTTATTCCTTTTTATATTGTGTTTTTCGTCAGTCATTATTGCACAAACCTCGAACTGGACAAACGTTAAAGAGACAAACATAAATGTTGCTAATGCAAATCCTGCTGGTGTTGATATTTTCACCAACAGGTACGGCAATCATATAATAGTACAGGAAAGTAATATTTTGAAATACTACCAGATGGATGTAAATGGTTATTCAAATCCAACATTATTTCCAAGAACAATTGAAAGTTCCGCAGTTGTTTCTCCAAGTATTTCCGGAGATGATAATAACATTTACATTGTTTACGGCGTTGGAAGTCAAATAAGAATTAAAAGAAGTATAAACGGTGGTTTAACATGGAGTTTGTGGACAACTTTAGATTTATTAACGCCCGTTCCCGTTTTGGGTTTGGAATCAGTTATTTCAAGTGGAAAAATTCACATTACTTATCTTGAATCAGGGATAGTTAGATATAAATACCGCAGCTTAACAGAGGGAGGTTGGTCGCCAGCAAAGGAAGTTTCCAACGGGGAAACTGGTAACGTACCTAGAATAACTGCATATAAGAGTGATCAAATGAATCATGTTTATTTTATGTATAGTAAATTTAATGGGGTTGATCTTGATTGCAAATGGAGAAGATATAATGTTAATAATGATAATTGGGACACACAACTTTATGCAGCACCTATTTCAAATGACTATATTGATAACTTTGTAGGTATTAGAGCAGATAATTCGAATGTTGTTATTTATTATCAATGGCATGAGACTAATCCTTCTTGGCAATATTATTTTAGGTGGGCAATAATGGACTTAAATAATAATTGGATAGACTATGGTTATGCAGATTTAAGTACTGAAAACTACAGAATGTACTCAACTCAAACTGTCGATAATAAAACTCATACTGCATTATATTTTGAAACACTCGGCGAAGAATACTCAGATATAGGTTTATGGAGATCATATATGGCAGATCCTGTATATCCCACAGAACAATTCTATGAATATCAATTACCTCAAATTGATGTGATAAAGCATTTGAATTTGTCTTCAGCTGGTAATGAGGTGCACGTAATCTGGAAAGATCCATATGGTAGTAATGGAGGAAATAATCTCAGATATAAATATGATGATCAAGTACCACTAGCACCAACAGGATTAGCAGTTAATCCATATCAGTATGGAAACAGGATTTGTGCAAAACTAACCTGGCAATTAAATAACGAACCTGATGTATTTGTAAAGACATACAATGCTTATCAAGTTGAACGCAGAATAAAGTTTCTGGATAATCCCTGGGGACCTTGGACAGTTGTTTATTCACCTGGCGGTAGTATATCTCAGTTCATAGATTCAGAAGTTCAAGGTGCTGGTTCCGGAGAGAGTTATTTTGCTGAATACAGAATGAGAGCTTTAGATAATAACAATCATTATTCAGCTTATTCCTCGACTGTAATGATCGAATTTTTGAAATTCATACATAACTCTCCTGGGAATAGTGGTTCGAATGCAACAAACAAAATTAACAACTCTGGTTCTGCAGAGTTAAGTTACAACTATGAGCTTAGCCAGAACTATCCCAATCCTTTCAACCCAACAACAACAATAAGTTACTCTATACAAAATGCAGGAGAAGTGTCGCTGAAAGTATATGATATGCTCGGAACAGAAGTAGCTTCATTGGTTAATGAAAATCAAGAAGCAGGAAATTATTCTCTTACTTTCAACGCAGCAGAACTTCCAAGCCGATCAGGCTCGGCATTAACAAGTGGAATTTATTTCTACACATTAACTTCAGGAAACTTTATGGAGACGAAGAAATTAATTTTGCTCAAATAATCTTATTAAAAATGAAGCCAGTTAATCTGGCTTCATTTTGTAACAACCACTTTTCAACTTTGTTACAAATCAATCATTAAAATCTTTTCCTATTTCGTTATATTTTAAAGCAAATTAATTCTTTATTACTACTTTAATGCTAAAACTTTACAACACACTCACAAAGCAAGTTGAGGAATTCATTCCATTGAATCCACCGAATGTTGGAATGTACATTTGCGGACCAACCGTTTATGATTATTTCCATATTGGGAATGCACGTACGTTTATTATGGCTGACATTATAAGAAGATATCTCGAGTATAAAGGTTATAATGTAAAATTCATTATGAACCTGACTGACATCGATGATAAGATCATTAAAAAATCTATCGAGGAAAAAATCCCTGCAAGTGAAGTGGCAAAAAAATATTCAAATGCTTTTTTTGAGGATATAAAAAGGTTAAAGATTAAACCGGCTACCTTCTATCCGAAAGCAACAGATAATATTGATGAAATATTAAGAATGATAAAAGCGTTGGTTGATAGCGATACAGCTTATAATGTTGATGGAAATGTTTTTTACAACGTTTCATCATTTAAGAGTTACGGAAAATTAAGTGGTAAAATGATTGACGAGCTTGAAGCTGGTGCCAGAGTGGAAGTGATGGAAGAAAAACAGAATCCTCTCGATTTTGCATTGTGGAAAAAATCAAAAGAAGGCGAACCTTTCTGGCAAAGTGAATGGGGAAATGGTCGCCCTGGCTGGCATATAGAATGTTCTGCAATGAGCTGCAAACATCTTGGTGAAACATTTGACATTCACGCCGGTGGAAACGATCTGATATTTCCTCATCACGAAAATGAAATTGCACAGAGCGAAGCAGCAAACAAAAAAACTTTTGTTAAATACTGGATGCATTTTGGATTTCTGAATATAAATAAAGAAAAAATGTCAAAATCACTTGGCAACTTTTTCACCGCAAGAGAAGTGCTTGAAAAATACTCTGCTGAAGCAATCAGATTATTTTTTGCGCAGGCTCATTACAGGGGTCCTGTTGATTTTTCTTCTGAACTGCTTGATGCTTCCGAAAAGGGGTTAGAAAAATTTAAAAATCTTCAGATAGCAATTGACTCAGCATTGAAAAAAAATAAAACGGGCGGATTAAATCCGGATTTTAATTTCAATGCTTTCGAAAAACGTTTTTCTGAAGCAATGGATGAGGATTTTAATTCACCACAGGCAGTTGCTGTCATTTTTGATTTTGTAAAAGAAGTAAACCGGGTTATAGCCGAGAAAGAAAATCTTTCAAATATTTTTTATCTTTCTGTAAAAGAATTTTTAGAAAAAACAGCTCAGGATGTATTAGGTATTATGTCATTTGAGGAAAGAGAATTAAAACAGGATTCGCAATTGGAAAATGAATTGATAAAGTTATTAATTGAAATTAGATTAAAAGCAAAACTTGAAAAAAACTTTCAGCTTGCTGATGAGATAAGAAAAAAATTAGAGTTGCTTGGAATTACTCTAAAGGATACAAAAGAAGGAACCGACTTTTTTAAGAAGTAATTGTTACGCAATAATATCTACTGTAGGAGAACGTGATGCAAAAAGAAAAAGGAGCGCAGGTGGCAGTACTCTGTATTGAGGACGATAGCGCAAATCGTGAAATTGTCAATATGTACTTAAAAGATCATTTTGATATTCATTCCGCATCTGATTCAACAGAAGCGCTTCAAAAAATCAAACAAAAAAAATTTGAAGTTATTTTACTTGACATTAATCTTTGCCAGGGTCTTAATGGATTTGAATTAGCGAAGCGATTAAGAAAAGATCAACTTTATGCTAATACTCCGATTATTGCTGTAACTGCACATGCGTATCGGGAAGCAGAAATTCAAATAATGGATTGCGGCTGTTCAGATTTTATCTCAAAACCATTTACTAAAAAAGCGCTTATTGATAAAATAAATAAAGCACTCAAACGGTGATTATTGATTATCAAATAAATTTCCTCTGCACAAAATCTGGTTTGGGTCAAGATTTAGTTTTATCCTGAACATTTGATTTATAACATCCGTTCCATACATCTCAGAAAGCAACGCCTTTTTATTTTTACCAACACCATGTTCAGCAGAAAATGTTCCTCCGGATTTGATAGCAGAGATACACATCTTCTGGTATAGTGCTTTCGCTTTTTCAAATTCGTCGGAGTTTTTTGGTAGTATGTTTAAATGAATATGAGAATTTCCGAAGTGCCCATAAATAACATAATCAAATCCTGTTGATTCAACATCCGATTTCAATTTATAATAAAACTTTTTTAGCTCATTATCAGGCACAGCGAAATCAGTCCCCAGCTTTTGCAAATTTCTGGACGAAATAAAATCATTTACTTTTGCCGAGATTCTATGGCGGAACTCAACAAAATGCAATTTGTCTTTTTCATTCATTGCTATCCAGGAATTTTCCAGGTTTCCGGAATGTTTTTCTATCAGACTCATCCATTCTTCAGTGATTTTATCTTGGGAATGTTCGTCTGTTTCCTGTTCAAACCAAACGGCAGAATTTGCCTCCACTGGAATATTCGGGTAATCTGCGCTTAAAAAATTCAGTGAGTTATTGTCAAAATATTCTAATGATAAAGCGTTAATACCAAAATCAGATTTGTTTTTTCTTGATTTGTATGATTCATCTCTTGCCTGTTCAACAAAGTTTAAACCATCTTCTTCAGAATTAAAAAAGATAACCGATGACAAAATCATTTCGGGTGCAGTAAGTAATTTTAATTTTATTTTAGTTATAACTCCAAGTGTTCCTTCAGAACCGATAAAGAGGTCAATTGCATCCATATCTTTCCTGCAGAAATATCCCGCATTATTTTTTGTGATGAGAATTTTTGCGGGAGGTATTCTTAAATTTATTTTTCTTCCGCTTGATAATGTTAATGATAAGTCATAATTATCAGCGAAGATATGACCTCTTTCAAGAATCAATTGATCACCGGTTGGCAGAATTATCTCAAGACCAAGCACAAAATTTCTTGTCGTTCCATATTTAAAAGTTTTTGAACCTGATGCATTAGTGGCGACAGTTCCACCAAGAAAACAGTTTAATTCTGTTGGATCTGGCGGATAATACAAATTCAACGGTTTAATAATTTGCAAAAAATCAGAAAGAAGAACTCCGGGTTCAACCACTGCATATTTTTTTTCTTCATTGATCTCAAGAATATCATTCAGCTTTTCTGTTGAAAGAACAATCCCTCCATCAGGAACACAACCACCGGACAATCCGGTTCGATTTCCACAGACAGTAACCTTAATTTTATCGTCATTTGCTTTTTTCAAAATCGTCACAACGTCGTCAGAACTTTCAGGATAAACAACTGCTTCACAAAAGCCTTTTGTATTTGATGCGTCTTTAAGATAGTCCTGTATTTCGTTTTGTTCTGTTTTTGTAATCATTGATTCAGGTTTTCGTAAAGTGAAAACTCAACTGAACGGATTTCAGTTAATAATTTACCGAGATATTTATCAGAAATAATATTCCCATTTTCCAAATCTAATTTATAATTATGCTCTAAAATCCTAAATAATTTTTTAACTCCCGGAGAAATCTCCATCATCGGGAAAGCTTTATCACGCAGGTAGTGTGCTAGTTTAAGTGTTTCGAAAGCGTCAAATAAATTTTTCCTCTGATAATTCAATTGTTTAGTTGATTTGCTGTTTTCAAGAATATTTGTCCAGTCTCGAATAAAATTTCTATTAGTTAGAAAATTGAATAGTTCAGGATGAATCTTTTTAGTTTCCGAAATTAATGACTCAATATTTAAAGATAAATCCGAGTAGAATAATTCAAGCCAATTTTTAAGAATTAAATATATGTCCGGATCATAGACTTGAATATTTTTTTCCCCTGATGAAATCTCCATCATAGTTCTGCCAGTACCAAAAGGAACCCGCCAGGATTCTCTTGCAGAAGGTCTGACTCTTGTAGTAAGAATCCGTTCAACACGGAAATGCTTTGCAAGCTTTTGCTGGAAATAAAAGTCCTCGGCAGCTTTTTTAGTATTCATTCCGCCAGCAGTAATATAAGCTTTGTGATCACATATTAGAGTTGAACCAACTGTATGAAAAGCAAAAGGTGATTTAGCGAAAAGAAGTCCGGTCACATAATGCCTCAAAAAAATTTCGTAGGCAATTATTCCTGAACTGTTAATTTTACTTTCAGAAAAGTTATGTTCGAACTCAATATTTGCAACGGAAGTAGAATTCACAGTGAAATAATTAATTATTTCACTGATATAATTTGTGTCAACAATGCAATCGGCATCAAGCGAGATAATTATTTTTTTACCGGGGATAGAGTAATCAAAAGTTGTTAACGCTAAATCCATTCCGACTTTTCGAGCAAAACCAACGCCGCTTAACTTCTCGTTAAACTCACAACCTTCCGAACAAGCGTCAATTAATCCAATCCTTAAACCGGATTTTATAATTTCACTTTGTAAGTGATTAGAAGAATCGCCGGTATTTAGCTGTCTTAAAAACTTAATTGTATTCTGATTATTAAGTTTTACATCAATGTCAGATGTAACTGAGTTATTGATTACAAAAATCAGCAGAGTTTTCTTAAGAGAGTCCGTATCATTTTTTGAAAGTGATTGAATAAGAGTTTTGAGATTCTCAAATTCACAAATTGCAGGAACAACTATCGCAGCCTCTATTCCGGAAACAGAATCCCATTCAAGCTGCCAATCCCGGTAGGATTTTTTTTCGAGGTAATTGAAAACATCATTTGGCAAAACTTTATTCATCGAACAATTTAGAGAGAACAAATTTTTTTATTTCATCGTAATGCTCAGGATGAAACCAGTTAATTTCTACACCTTCACGTTCCATTTTTCTGAACCACGTCATTTGTTTCTTGGCAAAAGTATGTATTGCGCTGTTTAGTTTCTGGTACATGTCATTATAGCTGAGTTTCCCGGAAACATGCTGCGAAATAAATCTGTACTCCAGACCAAAATAGTTTAGTTTATCCGGAGTGATTCCTTTTTGAAGAAGAGATTCAACTTCTTCAATCATTCCTCCTGATAGTCTGGATTTTAAACGTTCAGTTATCCGGCTTTTTATTTCTTCGCGATTCAATTTGATTCCAATGTTCAATGAGTTCAAACTAATTTTTCTCTCATTTGCGTTTTCTCCTGAATGTCCGATTATAATAGCTTTTACAAGCCGTTCTCTTGAATTCAGATCTGTAACATTGTGCAGCCTTGGATTTAACATTCTTAATAATTCCCTTAGTTCAGACAAAGTTAACTTTTCTAAATTATCCGATTCGAAATCAGTTAGTTCGGGAAAACTGTATGATTGAATTACTGCTGATAAATATAATCCGGTTCCACCCACCAATATTGGTATCTTATTATTATTTCTGATTGCATCGTATGCAGCAGTAAAATCTTTTAAGAAACGAAAAACATTATATTCATCGGCTGGTTCGGCAATATCAATTAAATGATAATCCACATTATTTTTTTTGAACTCGATCAGATCTTTTCCTGTACCAATATTCATATCCCGGTACACCTGACGTGAGTCCGCCGAAATAATTTCTCCATTTATACTGGCAGCAAGTTTTGCTGCTATACTGGTTTTACCAGATGCGGTTGGACCTAAAATACAGACTAAATCGAAAGGCATAAAATTGATAATTCACAGGGAAATAATTTCAATCGCTCAATTAGCAACTGGAATCAGTACTCGGAAAGTTGATCCAACTCCCTTAATGCTTTCAACTTCAATATTTCCTGAATGTGCATTAATAATTTTTTTAGCAAGAAGCAGATGAACATCATCGTCTTTTATTTTTTCTTTGTAGTAAAAGTAATCCAGTATTTCACCGTCAGGAAACACGATAATACCTTTACCTTCATTTTGGATTGACAATAAAATTTTATCTGCAGAGAGTTCAGTGCTGAAGTAAATTTTCCCGGCATCTCGGCAATCGGCGACGCAAGCCTTTATTAACTGAAAAATTGCTGTATAAAGTTTAGCACGATCAATTTCTACAACAGCACCATCACCGATTTTTTTAAAAAGTTTAACTTCCTGAGTTTCACAATATTCAGAGAGCAGTTCAAGAACATCATCAATGAATTCGTTAAAATGAACTTTGCTGGTTTCGAGGGAAATTTCGTCCAATAAAACTTTCAACATACTATCGGTAAGATCAATAACCGAAGCTGCTTGTTTTTGAAGCATCCTGACAATATCATCAGTATCAGGCGGAAGATTTTTTGAACTTAAAATTTTTGTGTAGCTATCGATAATTTCTACCGGGATATGTATCTCCTTAGTGATAACATCTCTCAGCTTTTTTCCTGAATTTAATTTTTCTTTATTCAGTAATGATTCCAGGGTTTTTGTACGGCTGATAGCCGTTTCAAGCTGTTTGCTTATCATAGTCAAATAGGAGACTTCATCATCAGTATATTTTTTGTTGTCTCTTGCAGCCTGAATAACTGCAACAGTTTCACCAACATCACTTAAAACAGGGAAGTAGAGAATTCTTTTCATTCTTGCCGGGCCCGGGTAATCAATCTTTGAATTGAATCTGCTGTCTTCAGAAGGTCTGTCAAAATTAATTGGAGATTTCCGAAGTGCACAAGCACCTGTTAACCCATCTGTTATCTCAAAATACTCAGTTTTACTTTTTCCTTCCTGAGTAATAATCCGGTGCATTGATGATTTTTTCTCCTCAACAAAAATCAGATCAGCACTTTCTGAACTCAAAAGATCCCGAATTGATCGCTTGGAGTTCTTTATTAAGTCGATAATATTAATTCCACTGAAAATTCTATTTAGAGCAAGAAATATTTTTCTTACTATCTCTCTGTTAATGCCAGATTCTACCGGTAGTGTTTTTACCTCATCATTTGATTTGAAAGTAAAAGTCCTGTTCTCAGTTTCTTTCAAATCTGAATTGCTTGTTTGCTCGTCAATTTCGGGAACAACTTCTTCATTCTCAGTGGTAAATGAATCGGAAATATCTGAATCATCCTGAATTGCTAATTCGCTCAGTTCCTCCAATGCCTGTTCAAGTTCAAGGTTATCTTCAATGGTAAATTCATCTTCCTGCTCAATTGATTTTTCCATTAGATCCAGGTCAGGCAGTAGTTGCTGAGTTTGTACTGGTGGTGGTTCTTTCTCAGATTTTTTTTCTTCATCCGATTTATTTCCATTTGCGAAAGCTTTAAAACTTATTGGTTTATCTCTTTCGGCAATATTAAACTTTCTTTCAGCATCCAGAGAAGGTTCCGGCAGTTTAAATTCTCCAAACTTTCTGAAATTATCTTCAACAGATGGGCTCTTTTTGAAGATACTATACAGTATGGGTTTTTCAATCTTATAGTATAATAATCGGGTGAAAGCCATTGCTGTTGAGATGCGCTTTGTGTCATCATTAATCTCTTTTTCACCAAAGAAATCATTTAATATTTTATTTGAGATGTAACTGTGAGATGGAAATTTAACTCTTGCTTCACCTTTGACAATCAGATAGAGTGAGTTACTCTGATCACCGGTTCTGTAAATAATTTCACCTTCCCGTGCTTCTTTTAATTCTTTCTGATCAAAAAAGGTATTTAGTACGGATTCCTTTACACCTGTAAAAAGTTTGTTAGTTCGGATATCCCGTGTTGTCCTGGTAATTGGCATATTTTAAAAAGTGAATATCAATTTTTTAATTAGAGATAAAATTAGTTATCCTGCTATAAATGTGCAATGATTTAAGATTACATTGACACCTAAGCTGAGTTTAATATCCATAATTTCATTAGTTTTGAATCCTAAATTACTCAAAAACATCATACAAATGGACGAAAAAAAACTCATTGAAAATGCACAAGCCGGCGATAAACAAGCAATGGCAGAGTTGATAAAAAAGTATGAACAGACTATTTATAATTTTGCCTTCAAGATTTGCCGGAATAAAGATTATGCGGAACAGATAATGCAGGAAACTTTTTACAGTATGGTTAAATCGCTTCATCAGTTTGATCATAACTCAAAGCTTTCAACATGGCTTTACCGTATTGTTGCTAACCACTGCCTTATGATGGCACGGAAAGCAAAAAGTCGTCAGTTTGTTTCTCTCGATGATGAGGAAAATTTATTCGAAGACAAATATGCTGCTGATTGGAGCTCGATTCCATATAAGGATACTGAGAATAAAGAATTAAAAAAAATTCTTGATACAGCAATACAGAATTTATCACCTGACTATCGGCTTGTATTTTTACTTCGAGATGTTGAAGGACTCTCCACTGAAGAGACAGCAAAAGTTACTGAGCTATCTATAGCGGCAGTCAAATCCAGGCTTCACAGAGCGAGAGCATTTTTAAGAAAGGAAATTAACGAGGCATTCAGCAGATGAAAAAAACAAAAATAACTTGTAAAGAGGTAATGAAACACGTTTGCGAAAGTTTGGGTGAAAACCTGAATGACGAAAAATGTGCTGAAGTTAAAAATCATCTTGAGAATTGTCCAAATTGCAAAGAATATTTTAAATCTGTTGAAATTACAATTGAATGTTATAGAAAATATAATGTTCAGTTGCCTGAAGAAGCTCACGGTCGTTTAATGAAAATGCTTGGCCTGGAGGAATAACTAATGCCTGTTTTTGAATACAAATGTTCAGTCTGTGAAAATAAATTCGAATACTTTCATAAATCTGCAACTATACAAGCAGAAGTTTGTTGTCCTATTTGCAATTCAAATAAAAACCAAAAACTGTTTTCATCATTCAACTCAAGTATGAAGAACGAATCAAAATTTTCATCAGCAGATTGTACTAATGGAAACTGCAGTCTTCCCGCTGTAAATTGTTCATCGGGTATGTGTAATTTAAATTAATTCTTCTTCCTGTGCTGATGATTTTGTGATATTGCACACTCAGCGAATTCTAAACAGTAGGCATCGTTTGCTGATCGTTAAAAATCGTGTTAATATTGCATATAATTTATCAGTTTTTATTAACTATCAGATTGTAATCAAACATAAACGAAACTTGGTGTAATATTCGATAATTCTTTACTGCTTCCTCATAACAAATTTTCTTTTGATCAACATATTCTGCTGACAATCTGTTTTCACTTATTGAGTAGTCACCTCAGAATCATACAGCAGTGAAGAATGAATATACCCCCGCTAAGTTTGACTTGTTGTAAGTATGATTACTTACTTCTCGTAAAGATTATAAACTGACAAATATAAAATAACCGAATTTTTTTCAGCTTTGTATGAATGTTAAACAGGAGCATCTTATGAAAATATTCACACAGATTTTACTTTCAATTCTGATGATCTCCAACCAGATCATTTTTGCAGGAACAACCGGACGACTGGCTGGTCGTGTAGTTGATGACACCGGAGAACCTCTTCCTTTTGTTAATGTTGTTATCATGGGAACTACTCTTGGTGCGGCAACAGATATTGATGGATATTATTCTATCATCAACGTACCGCCGGGAACTTATGAAGTAAAAGCTTCGGCAATAGGTTACAACAGTGTTACTTACCAGGATGTTAAAATTTCAATTGATCTGACAACCACAATTGATTTTCAACTTTCCGAAGCATCGGTTGAGTTAGGTGAAGAAGTAGTTGTAATTGCAACCAAGCCACTTGTAAAAATGGATCTGACAGCAAGCACTTCTATAGTTGGAGATGACGTTATTTCTCAATTACCGGTTGCTGAAATTCAGGATGTGCTTAAACTTCAGGCTGGCGTCGTTATTTCCGGAGGAAACATACATATCAGAGGTGGAAGATCTAACCAGGTCGCTTACCAGATTGATGGTGTGCCTGTCACTGATGTTTATGATGGAAGTAGTGTTATTAATGTAAACCAGAATTCAGTTCAGGAATTACAGGTGATCAGTGGTGCATTCAATGCTGAATATGGTCAGGCACAATCTGGTGTTGTGAATCTTGTTACAAAAGATGGGAGTAATGACTTCAATGCTAATATTCAGATGTACAGCGGCGATTATGTTTCTGATAAAACAGATGTTTTTACTAATGTGGATGATTTAAATCCCGTTGGTATAAGAAATATTGAAGGCAGTCTTAGTGGACCAATCCTTCCAGGATGAACTCTTCTTTTATCTTAATGGAAGATATTATTATAACACCGGCTATCTGTATGGTCAAAGAGTATATTTAATAAGTGACCGGGCATTTGAAAATCCTATTACTCAGCAATTTGAAGTTCAGTCTAATGGTGATGGTGAATTTGTTTCAATGAACGAAAGTGAAACGATTTACGGTCAGGGAAAATTAACGTACCGGCTTTTTGAAGGAGTTAAACTAAGTTACAATTATCTGCTCGAACATCGGGATTATCAGGATTATGATCACTTCAATAAGCTCACACCAGATAATAATCTCTTGCGATTTAATAAATCTTATACAAATATTTTTACTATTAATCATGCTGTGGAATCGAACAGCTTTTACACTTTGAATTTGAGTTATGCCTTCAGAGATTACAGACAGTATTTGTTTGAAGAAATTTACACCGGTAATTCTGCCAAACCTACAAACTATGAAGATAATTCTACCGTTGTAACACCCCCATACAGCTTTGGAGTCGGAGGTACGAATAATAATCGTTTCGTAAGAAATACGGGGACGTACGGAGCTAAGTTGGATTGGACAACACAGCTTAATCAGGAAATTAATTTACAGTTTGGCGGAGATTACCGAAGAAATCAAATTTACCTTGAGAATATAAATCTTGTTCCGATGCTTGATGTAAACGGTCAGAAAGTCAATCCATATAATGTTGAAATTCCTGCAATCGCATCAACTGATTATGATACCTACGATCATAAACCAGACGAAATTTCCGGTTATGTACAATCGAAATTCGAAGCATTTAACCTGATTTTCAATCTCGGATTAAGAGTTGACTACTTCCAGCCGGATGGGGTTATTTTGAATGACCCAACCGATCCGAATATTTACAATCCGCTGAAACCAAATAACAGATTCAATGATGCAAATGGAAACGGAGTTCAGGATCCTGGTGAAGCAACAAAAACTTTGGCAGAGAGAGAAAGTTATTGGTATAGTGATGCTTCTGCCAAAACTCAGGTCAGTCCGCGTGTTGGTTTAGCTTTTCCGATTTCAGCAAATGGTGTAGTTCATTTTTCATACGGACATTTCTTACAGCTTCCGCGTTATGAATACCTTTATCAGAATCCAAGATTCAAGCTCGGCGTAAACTCGGGTAATGCTGGTTTGTTTGGCAATACTGACCTTGAACCGCAGCAGACCGTTAAAGGTGAAATCGGATTGCAGCAGCAGATAGGTGATGACATGTCAGTTGATGCAACTGTTTTCTTTGAAGATTTCCGTGATCTCACCGGAACTCAGACGCAGGATGTGGTTGTATTTGGCGGTGCACAGACTTATAGTCAATATATAAATTCAGATTTTGGATATGCGAGAGGATTTGTCGTAAAGTTTACAAAAAGATTTACAGGTGGTTTTGCTGCGTACTTAGATTATACATTCTCAGATACAAAAGGAAATGCTTCTGATCCGGCTGATTCAAGAAATGCTGCGCTTGGTGGTGCATTACCTGAAACATTCATTGCACCGCTTAACTGGGACCAGACGCACACACTTAATGTTTCTTTGGCATATTCAAAATCAAATGATTGGGGATTTTCTCTGATAGGTAATTTCTTTTCAGGTCAGCCGTACACACCTTCGGTTAATAAAAATACAAGAGTTACACAAAATGCTTTCCCGAGAAACAGCTCTGATAAACCTACAATCGTAAATGTTGATTTAAGAGTTTATAAAGATTTCGAAATTACAACAGGGACTCTATTATCCGTTTTCCTGAGAGTATTTAACTTGTTAGACTTTGACAACCCGGTTAATATTTATACAGACACAGGTGATCCATTCTTTACATTTGCAAAACTTGAAGCTGAAAAAATTAATCCAGTTATGTATAATAATACACTTGATGAACTTTACACTAATCCCACTTACTTCTCCGAGCCGAGAAGAGTTGAACTCGGATTAGGTTTAAACTTTTAATTTTTAGTGAAGGTAATTATGAAGAAAATATTTTTAATAGTATTCCTCCTTTCCGGAAGCAGTATTATCGCGCAGCGAACCAGCGATCCGGCATTGCTTACAATTGGTTACCATACAGGAAACAGAGCCGCAATAACTTTTTATAATGATGGTCAGATTGCTGGTGTGAACACAGGAATTGATATAAGAGGTGAATGGCCCCTCGGTTCGGGTGAAAACTACATTGGCGATTGCATACCATTGATCGGTGTAGAATTCATTAATACACTTAATGATACGCTTCAGTCTGTTGTGATTTCGCGTGGTCCGAGAAAAGGTCAGTTTGATGAAAAAAGCCCGAGCGGTTATTTCTGGGGCTGGAATCCTGTTCCCGGTTTCAGAAATCCAAATGTAAAAGGTGTTGCGATGAGTCACCTTCCTGAAACTTGGCCAATTGAAGGTTGGAATGATCCGATTGCAAGAAACTGGAAAGATGCAAACGGAACCACACAATGGTTTGGATATTTTGGACGTGGTATTCAAAACGCTGATCAGGAATCTTTCTTTGAAGCCGATGATGATTGGGATGATGAATTCAATGCAAATTTTAAACCTGATTCAACTAATTTATCAAGATATGGAATGGCTTTGCGAATGAGACAGAGAGGTTTTCAATGGTCAAGCTTCCTTGCTGAAGATGCTATATTCTGGTTATATGAAATTAATAATGATGGGACGACACTTTATAAGAAAGCAAATTTCGGAACGATAGTTGGAACTCTTGCTGGTGGTGATGGTGACAGCCAGGATGATCTTGGATTTTTTGACATCAACGATTGGATAACTTATTCCTGGGATAGTGATGGAATTGGTAACCGCGGACAAAAAGTTGGATATGTTGGCTATGCATTTCTGGAATCTCCGGGGAATCCTTTCGATGGAATTGATAACGACAATGATTCCAAATCTAATTCACCAAAATTTACTTCGTCAGATTTTAATGCTGTAATTTATAGTGCAGGTAATCAGGTAGTACTTATTACTGATACAGTGGATGCGCAGGGATTAAGAATTTATAAAAGAACGCTTCACACAGTTAAAGCTACTACTGATACAGTTTATTCACTCGGAGTCAGATTTATTATTGAACCGGGCGTTACTCAGTTCAGAGAAGGTAATGCAACTTTAACTTTAGTAAATGGACAAGAAATTTTTATTCCTCATCCTTCAGCTAACGATGCAATTGACAACGATCTTGATGGTTTAGTGGATGAAAACCAGGCTACTCACTATGAAACCAGAGTTAGGCGGGGATTAACAGGTTTGTCATATAAAAATTTTGTTACCGGCGCCGGAGTGAATGATCTTTTAATCGATGAAAGAAGAGATAATGATATTGATGAAGATGGTGACTGGGATCCGGGATTTGATGATCTCGGTGAGGATGGGTTGGGACCGGAAGACGATAATTATCCGGGACCTGATTTTGGGGAAGGTGATGGAATCCCAACACAGGGTGAGCCCAATTTTGGAAAAACCGATCCTGATGAATCCGATCAGATTGGTCTTACAGGCTTTAACTTCTTTGAATTGCAGAGTGCCCCTGATTTAAGTATTGATTCATCTCTTTGGAGAAGAATGACACCTGGAAGATTTGATGTTGTTCCCGCAACTCCACAGGATGGTGATTTTATTTACAGCTCAGGATTTTTCCCCCTCTTCCCAAAAACATCAGAAAGATTTTCTGTATCACTGCTCTTTGGAGAAGATTATGCTGATATTGTAAAAAATAAAAAAATAGTGCAGCAAATTTATAATGCTGGATATGCCTTCCCTCAGGCACCAAAGAAACCGAAGATAAATATCACGCATAATGATGGTAAGGTTGTAATTTATTGGGATGGGGAAGAGACAGAAAATTCTCGTGACTTTGTAACCAAGCAGCAGGATTTTGAGGGTTATAAAATTTACCGGGCAACTGACGCAAACTTCAGGGATGCACGAACCATAACAAATGCTCTCGGTGTTTTAACATTTGATAAGCCCATTGCACAGTACGATCTGGCAAATCAATACAATGGATTCTTTATTCCGAGTGCTGAGTTGCTGGAAGCTTTTGGTGGAATTACATATTATTTCGGAGAAGGTAATGGCATAGTTAATCGTTTTGTTGACTCGACAGTTACTCCGGGTATTACTTACTATTATGCAGTCTGTGCATTTGACCACGGAGATGGTACCCCTGATATTTTCCCGGAAGAAAATTCTAAATTTATTTTCCGTTCCAATACTGGTGAAGTCATTCTTGATGATAACACCGCATTCATAACACCGGGCAGAAGACCAGCAGGATATTCGAATGCATTTCTTGATGATCTGGATAAATCTGATCCTTTCTTCGGAACCGGTTATGCCGCAGTGGAAATAATTGATGAAGCAAAAATAAAAGATGGATTCAATTATCAGATCGTATTTCAAGATACAGGACTTACGGATTTAACATCTAACTGGACTTTGCTTGATTTGCAAACACCGGATACTGTTTTTGTTCCAATTGCAAATCAAACTTATATAGTTAATCCAAACGATTCAATTCCACTGCCTGCCGGTACTGATACGATAATTGTGAACGGTTCCAAAGTTAGCGTTGTTGGTCAATCTTATTACACTGCTGTGTACGATGCTCTCATTCTCCAATCCGATTCATTTTATGGTGAAACTCCGGTCAGGCACGGATTCAGGGTTCAACTGTACAACGATAATATTGCGGTTGATACATCGTATGCTTCAAACATTCCATCTGATCCACCACCAACTTTTGAAGTATTGCGGTTTGTTGCTAATAACCCAAACTACAATGGTTATGCAACACCAAATGATTATGTAATTGAGTTTTATGATTCTATAATTGATACTTCAGTTGTGGATACTGTCGGAGTTGGAGCAGGAAATATAGTTCCTGCGAGACCAATAAACTTTAAGGTTAAAAATCTTACGAAAGATCAGTATGTAGATGCCGTGTATTTGAGGGTTGGTAATTTAAGTTATACGTACAGCATCTGGTTTAAGGAATTTGTGCAGGGTCAATATGTAAGGACGTGGCGTGTAAATATAAGATACAGATCATTAAGTGAACTGGAAACAGCAGGAACATTTAACATTCTTACATTCAAACCGTTCAACCAGAACGATAGTTTCTTTTTCACCATGACCGGAGCCAAAATTGATAATGAACTTGCAAAAGATCAACTTGATAAAATAAAAGTAGTTCCTAATCCGTATATCGTTACTCATGCCGGTGAGCAAAGGCTACTCAGTACACAAACAAGCGGAAGAGGCGAACGCGAAATTCGATTTACCTATGTTCCGCCGGGATCAAAAATATCAATCTTTACTGTAAGAGGTGAACTAATAAGGACACTTTATTCAGAAGGTCTCTATGTTGGTGATGTTTACTGGAATTTAAGAACTGAAGAAAATATTGATGTAGCCTTCGGTGTTTATGTATTTGTTGTTGATGCACCCGGCATCGGTACTAAGATCGGCAAATTTGCCTTAATTAAATAATGGAGAATAAAATTATGAAAAAGTTTATAATAATATTTATTTTTCTCACTGCTGCATCTGCATTTGGTCAATCAAAAATAGGATCAACTGCAGCTCCATTTTTGAATATAGGTGTTGGTCCACGTGCAATTTCGATGGGTGGAGCTTTTACTGCTACTGCAAATGACATCAGTGCTTTGTATTGGAATCCAGCTGGTGCTTCACGAAGCAGCACGAATGAAGCAATCTTCGCTCATTCAACCTGGTTTGCCGATATTAATTATGAATGGGCTGCGGCTATGGTAAAACTCGGAGATGCTGGAACAGTTGGATTAAACCTGACTTATCTTAATTATGGTGAAATGGAAATTACAACACTTGCCGAACAGGATGGCACAGGACAAATGTTCTCAGCTAATGATCTTTCACTTGGATTGACTTACGCATATAATCTTACAGACAGATTCTCACTCGGTGGAACTGTGAAATATGTTCAACAAAAAATATGGAACAGCTCAGCCAGTGCATTCGCAGTTGATTTAGGTGTATTGTTCTTATCCGATATTTATGGATTAAGAATCGCTGCAACCATTACAAACTTTGGAACCGGTATGAGGATGGATGGACAGGATCTGCTTGTTCAACATGATATCGATCCTAACAACTATGGCAACAACGATCAAATACTCGCCTCTCTGAGAACAGATGAATTCCCGCTACCATTGACTTTCAGGATCGGTCTGGCGATGGATGTAGTAAATATTGAACAACATCGGCTTACACTTGCAGTCGATGCATTGCACCCGAATGACAATGATGAATCAATAAATATTGGTGGTGAATATATGTTCAATAACCTTATTGCATTCAGATTAGGTTATAAGTCACTATTTCTTTCTAACTCCGAAGAAGGGTTTACGGCAGGTGTAGGATTGAATTATGATTTCGCGAGTGACTTCGGTGTAAGAGTAGATTATGCTTATCAGGATTTTGGTGTACTTGACTATACACAGCATTTTTCTTTAGGGGTTAAATTTTGACCATTTAATTGAATAATTTTTTGTTGAAAAATTTTCTATATTTAAAAACGAGACTCTAAATAATTGCAACTTTTCACAATAAAAAAAGGATAATAATATGAAAAAATTGCTCTACATGTCATTTTTGCTCTTGTTAACGGGCTTAACATTTGCCCAGCCCAAGAACATTCTCGTTAACTGGGAATGTAATATGGAAATTGAAATTCTCTCTGGCAGATTTAATACTTCAGATACTGTTGCAGCAAGAGGTAATTTCAATGGATGGGGTCGTCATGACCTTGTTGCCAGTACGCTGGATCCGAACCTTTACGTAAGCGAAGTACCTGATACAGTGTTTGATGCAGAAGTAGGTGACACGATTATTACCGGGTATAAGTTTTTCTACACACCAAGCAACTGGGAAGGTGGATCTGATAGAAGATATATCCTGACTCAGGACGATTACAATAATGGTTCAGCAGTAATCTCACGTGCTTTTAATGATGGAACATTACAAACTGTTACAAATCAACCAACGGATGTTACATTTACCGTTGATTGTAATAATGCCGTATCAGCTATCAATGGTCAGCCATTCCCTGCTATTAATACAGTTCATATGGCTGGTGGTACTCCTCCTTTACAATGGCCTGATTTAGGTTGGCCGGATGCACAGATTGATAGAATGATTCCAATGTACGATGATGGTACTCACGGTGATCTTACAGCAAGCGATAAAATTTTTACTGCGGTTGTTACATTCCCGGCTTACACTATATTCGAAATTCAGTACAAATATGGTATAAACTATGGTGACGCAGTTAACAATGGCGGTGGCAATGACAACGAAAATGCGATTGGCGCTAACCACGTTATTGATTTATTTGCTTTAGCTTGGGCTGTCCAAGTTGATAATGTGTTTGGAACTATGGGGAATCATACATTCACAACTGATGTAAAGGATCCTTCAGGTTCAACCCCGATTGCTTATTCTCTTGATCAGAATTTCCCGAATCCGTTCAATCCATCAACGAAAATTACTTACAGCATTCCTGCTGAGGGATTTGTTTCACTTGATGTTTACAATTCAATCGGACAGAAAGTTGCTTCATTAGTAAATGAATCAAAGACGGCTGGAACTTACACAGTTAACTTTGATGCTTCTGATCTCACAAGTGGAATTTATTTCTACAAGATTAGTTCCGGCAGCTTCACCGAAACAAAGAAGATGATTTTATTGAAGTAATCCACGGATTGTTTCAATAAAAGTTAAGCCCCGTTCTGCGGGGCTTTTTTATTACTTGATAATATTAGTGAGTTGAGTTCTGATGCCTTGTGCATTGGGAAAATCCGGGGTTATCAGGATACAATTTTCAATCGCCTTCAGAGCATTTTGATAATCCATCTTTTGAATATATGCGCCTGCGAGGTTATAAAAAGTTTGAGCATCTTTGCTATCAAACTGAACGCTCAGTGATAAATATTTTATCGCCTCATCAGTATTGTTCTGGTTTAAATTTATATTGCCCAGCCATTTTGCTGAAAATGCATCAGGAGATTCTCTGAATCGTTTGATCAATAAATTATATGCAAGTGCATACTGCTTTGCTTCGATAAGCGTGGATGCTACATAATCATAATCATTTAATTTGAATGGATACTGCGATACAATCACACTATACTCTTTTGCAAAATCTTTGTAATTCTTTTTTAACAGATAATATTGAGCAGCTTCACGATGGGCTTTTTCCCAATTAACATTTTCAACAGCAACTTTATATGCGATCGAATCAATTATGTCTTTTAAATATAAATGATTAATGAAAGAAAAATCCGGACTTTCAACAAATGGCCAGTCATTCAATAGCCCCTGAAGCCTGATGTTTGCAATCATTGAATCGAGTGATGAAAAAGCAAAGTTTGTTACAACTATACTATCCTGTTTTTCATCCGTCATCTGAATCCCATCTTCTTTTGGCAAAAGATTATTTTGCCGGATAGCATCAAAATAAATTTTGCCCATCACGAGATAACCATTAAGTGATGGATGAAGATGATCCACTATTAAATTATTTCCGACAATCCCATCCGGACTGAGGTAGTTGAAAATAGAATCAACATTTACCAAACAGCAATCGTATTCTTTAGAGAGTTTTTTTATTATCCGGTTGATTGCTTCGGGTGCCCTGAACCTGAGTGCATCAAAATCCTTTGCTTTGCTGAAAAGTGAATCAGCAGCAGGATTATTATTGTTATCTAATTGTTCAAGTGCCTTTGAGTAAATAGAATCTGCATTTGTGTCTGTATTACTACCAAGTGAAATGAACGGTTTCTGATCTTTCAAATTACTTACAAGCGTTCCGATCACAACCGGTACTCCGGCTTCTTTTGTCATGTAAAGTACATCTTTCAGATTACCTTCAAATTGTTTGATGCCAATCTGAAAGGATTCTGAATTAAATGGAATTAACTGATCATCGACAATCCTTGCCATTAGAGTTCCATGACGATTAGCATTTATTTCTGAATCATTGTTAAATAGACTTGAAATTGCAGAGACTACATTTCGCAACAACTCAACAGTTTTGAATTGGTTCAACCATATCAGAAAATTCACAAACTCGCGTGAGTTGCCAATGTTTTCATTAGAACCAACACCTAATGCACCATAATATTCATTATGTCCCGCATAAATCAGTATGAGATCAGGTTTTTGTTCAATTACTTCCGGAAGTAAATCTCTTAATGTATAAGAATTAGTTGCGGTGATTCCGAGATTGATTACTTCAAAATGAATATCAGGGTAAATTAACTCCAGACGATCACGGATATATCGTGAGAATGTTCCGTTCGGAGAAAATGGAAATCCTTGTGTACTACTTTCGCCCATTACAAAAATTCTGAAGGCATTTTTTCTCTTCACAATATCAAATGCATCATTGTTTGACTGCGGTAAATCTTTTGTGTTGAAGAAGTATCTGCCTGCAATATCCGGATTAAGCATCTGTTTAGTTTCGGATATTTTAATCCATTGTTCGTTATTTCTTCCGTATCTGATAATCCCAAGAAAAATTTCAAGCAGAACAAATAAAAGAACAGGAATCAAAATTAAAACGAAATAAAACCAAAATGGTGATCGGTTGCGATTATTATTTAAACTATTAGCTGATTTACTCAACGGCATCACTTTGATTAATAATTTCTTCAAGCTGTTGTTTAATTATCGCAGCTCGCTGGAATTCAGGATTGATTAGTAAACATTTATTTATAGCATCAAGTGCTTTTGAGAATTCTTTTTTCTGAGCATAAGCCCCGGTAATATTAAAATAAACCTGCGCATCTTTACTGTTGAATTTTAAACTCGCTTCGAGGTATTTGATCGCATCATCAGTAAAGCCTTGAGAAAGATCAATAATACCGAGCCACTTTGTATTGAAAGTATCGGGTTTTCTGTCGAATCCGTGTTTTAAAAAATAATATGCCTGCTGGAACTTTCCTGCCGAAATTAATTCGCGTGACGTGATATTATAATATTTATAAAGGAATGGGAACTCTTCAATCAATGCTGCCATTTCGGTTGAGTAATTAACCATTTCATTATTTCTCAGATAATAATTTGCCACTTCCAATCGGGCTTTCTCTCTTGATATTCTTCCGTCAATAACTTCAAGTGCGAGGCTGTCAATTAAATTATTCAGTAATATTAATCTGTTTCTTGGTATTTGGTTTAGTGGATTGATATATGGCCAATCATTTTTTAAAATCTTAATTCTGAAATCAGCTGCAGTCGAATCGAATTTAGTGAAATTATAATAAGCCAAAACAAGACTATCTGTGGTTTTCTCGTCAAGGTCAGATGGTTCTGTTATCGGCAGGTAACCATTTTTTTTCATCGCATTAAAAAATAAATTTCCGATCAATTGATAACCTCTGACATTTGGATGAAGATGGTCAGTCATCAGTTCATCACCTATGATTCCATCCTCGCTTTTAAAATTCAGCAAAGAATCACTTCTGATAAAGCTATAATTGAACTCTTTACATAACCGGATGATCACATTATTAATTTCTTCAGGCGCACGAAACCTTAAAGCATCGAGTTCTTTTGCATAAATAAATAAGTTTTTAGCTGAGTCAATCTCACCAGCTTTTATTTTTTCGGCTGCTTCATTAAATATTTCATTTGCTGGCGGATAATCTGAATCATCAACAGAAATAAAAGGCTTTTGATCTTTTAGATTGCTTGCAAGAGTGCTTGCAATAACAGGAACATTTGCTTCTTTACACATTGATAAGATATCACGCAAATTTCCTTCGAACTGATCAACACCAGCCCAGAAAGTTTCAGAATTATATTCGATGAATTTATCCTTTGCAAGTTGAGCCATCATCGTTCCACCGGTTACTGCATTATCTTTAGATGAGAATAATGCAGATAAAGTTTTAACAATATTTCTTATCAGTTCAACAGTTTTAAATTTATTTAACCAGAGAGTAGTGTTCACAATAAATCTTGATGAACCAAAAGATTCGAGAGAGCCGACACCCAGTGCACCATAGTATTCATTATGACCAAGATATATAAGCATAAGATCGGGATTTTTTTTGATAAGTTCTGGCATTAAATCTCTGACAGTGTAAGAATTAATTGCTGACATGCTGAAGTTAGCAACTTCAATTGTTTCATCGGGATAAAGGATCTCGAGTTTTTTTCGAATGAATTTACTGAACGAAGCACTTGATAAGTATGGATAACCGGCTGCTGAACTTGCGCCAACAACAAATACTCTAAAACTGTTTTCCTTTTTCTCTTTGTAAATAAATGACTCAACGGAGAATGGCAGGTTTTGCGTTGTGAAGAAATATCTATATCCAAGTTCCGGGTTTAGTATTTGCATATCCTGAGAAATATCAACCCATATTTGATCATCTTTGCCATAATTAAAAATGCGGAGACCTGATTCCAGCAGGACAAAGAAAAGAACAGGGATGACAATCAGCAAAGTATAAAACCAAAATGGAGCAGGAGGTTTATTTTCTTTTAAAAATGTATTAATCTCCTCAACAGAAACGTTCAACTGCTTTGCCATTTCCTTTGCAGAAAGTTTATTAAAATTCTTCTTAATGAATTGAATTTGTTTATCGGATAATGGCAATTCAGATCTCTAATTAATTATTCTGGTTGCATTGAATAGTTGCCGCTGAAGATCTTTTGCCATCGAGTAATCTGGTTCTATCTGAAGACATCTGTTGACCATTTGCAAAGCAGTATTATAATCTTTTTTTATTGAATATGCTCCTGAGAGGTTATAATAAACCTGTGCGTCGGATGAGTTATAATTTATGCTTTTCGAAAGATAATTAATTGCCGAATCAACTCTGTTATTTAGCAAATCTATTATTCCAAGCCACTTAGTTGAATACGCGCCGGATTTCAGCGCATTAAGTTTTGTCAGGAAAGGATAAGCTTCATTAAACATTTTTGAATCTACAAGCAATTGAGATGCAGTTTCATACGGATATGGATCAAATGGATACTCATCTGTAACTGCATTTATTTCTTCAATAAATGTTTTATAATTTTCTTCAGCTAATTTTCTCTGTGCAAGCTTAAGATGAGCAGCTTCCCATGATAAATCACCTTTCCCTGTCAGAAAAGCAAGACTATCGGTATAAGTCAGGATATTTAAAAGCTTAAACTTTTCATCGTCTGATATTTTTTCTTTTGTGTAAGGCCAATCACTTTTTAAGATAATAATCTGGTAAAGTGCTGTAATTGAATCGAGCTTTGTAAAATTGTAACGGCTCAAAGTCAAACTATCCTGAACCTGGAGTGAATAATCATTATTTGACTTCGGAAAAATTCCCGAGTTAATTGCAGCATTACAAAATTCTCTTCCAATAATCTGGAATCCTCTCAGATTTGGATGAAGATGATCAGTAATCAAATCATCACCAACAATGCCTGATACTGATTCAGCATTTATTATTGAATCTAATTCAACAACAGGATAATTAAATTCTTTTCCAAGAGTCTCAATAATTTTATTAGTTTTTTCCGGTGCGCGCCATCTTAATGCATCAAGGTCTTTTGCTAATCTGAAAAGAGAATCGGCGTTTCTATAATTTCCCGAAGCAAGTTCATTTTGTGCTTTGAAAAAAATTTCATCAGCAGGAGGAAACCTGTTGTTAAAAATTGACTCAAATGGTTTTTGATCTTTGAGATTGCAAACCAATTTTCCAAGTATTACAGGAACATTTTCATTCTTTGTTAATTCCAGAATATCACGAAGGTTTCCTTCAAATTGATTCAATCCGGCAAAATATTTTTCCGACTCATATGGAATTTGCTGCCTTTGAGACATACGTGCCATCAATGTTCCATCCGATTTTACCGGCTCTGAGAAAAGACCTGATACTGATTTAATAATATTCCGAAGCAGCTCGAAAGTTTTGAACTGATTTAACCAGATAACTGTGTTCACAATAAATCTTGTATCTCCAAGAGTTTCAACTGAACCGACACCAAGCGCACCATAGTATTCGTTGTGACCTGCGTAAATAATTATTAAGTCAGGCTGCATTTTTAAAACGCCCGGAAGCAAATCTCTCAGTGCATAAGAATTAATTGCGCTCATTGCGATGTTCACAACTTCTATTTTTTTATCCGGGTAAAGCAATTCAAGTCTTTTTCGAATGTATCTTGAAAATGCACCATTTGGTGAGTAAGGAAAACCTGCGGCACTACTTCCTCCCATTATAAAAATACGATAGGAGTTCGGTTGTTTTATTTCATCAAAATAATTATGATTGGCAGAAGGAACCCGTTCAGTATTATAAAAATATCTGAATGCTATTTCCGGGTTTAAAGTAAGTCTGCCATTACCAGCGGCAATCCATTGCTCGTAATCTCTTCCGTAATCGAAAATTCTCAAACTGATTTCCAATAATAGAATTATAAGAACAGGTAGTAAGAACATAACAAGATAAAACCAGCGTGGTGTTGATTTCTCTGATGATTTAAGAAATTCTTCGATGAGAGTTCTATCAACGTTCAATTCTCTTGCAATTTCTTCAGTTGAGAGTTTATTTTTTTGTTGCAGAATATATTTTTTATGTTTATCCGAAAACGGCAAAAAAATCCTTTTAGATTAATTAACTTTTATAAAATCATCCAAAGAAAAATTTGAATTAACGTCATAAATATATCAGAAGCACTAATCAAAAGTCGATGCAATTGATAATGGTTTTTTTACACCTGCTGCTTTTGGCATATCTGAATTCTGATAATATCGCTATTTTAGTAATGATTTAATCAATCTGTTTCAGAAAGTTTCAAAAAAAAATCAATCCTAAAAGCAATAAAAATTAATAATTTATTTATCCTTTGAGAATCATGCATAAGTCAATAGTAGTTGCACTTGTATTAATAACGACACATATTATATCGGCGCAGACAGATGAGCCAAATGTACTTGCAAGAATTGGTAGTGAGGTCATTACGGAGAGCGAATTCATCGAAAGGTTTGAACTTACTCCACAAATGTATGCAGGAATTAAAGGAGGAGAAGATGCTTTAAAACGTGAAGTGCTTTATTCAATCATTGCTGAAAAACTTTGGGCACTTGAAGCAGAAACAATGGGCTTGAATAATTCTGAATTGATGACAACTACTTATAAAGCTATCGAGAAAATGTATGTCCGGGATGCACTTTACCGGCAGGAGATACTGAGTAAAGTAAAATTATCGGATGAATATCTTTTAGAAGCTTTCAGACGGAATAGCCTTTCCTTAAATCTGCATTATATATTTGCAACTGATGAAAGTGAGATAAAAGATATTTATCAGCAATTGCTCGCGGGCTCCGATTTTTATTCAATACTTTTGAAACGACCGGAGAGCAGCTTGCAGGGGGAACCCTATATTATTAGTTACGGTCAAATGGATAAGAACGTTGAGGATCAGCTTTATAATTTGAAAGTTGGTGAATTTACAACTCCGGTAAAAGCCCCGAATGGATGGTATATTTTCAAGTTGCTGTTCATTGACCAAAAGAAAATAGAAAATGTTAAGCAAGCTGAAGAGCAGCAAAAGTATGTAATGAAAGTTGCTGAAACTACGCTGACGGATAGTATTTATAAAAATTTTTATTCCAGGTTTTTTAAAGATGCCAAAGCTGAAACAAATAAAGAGTTATTTCTCAAACTATCCGAACTTGTAATTGGTACTTTAAAAGATAAAAGTCAGAATGAAGAAATATCTCACGGAAATAAAATATATCTGATGCCCGATGATCTTTATCTGATAGAAAGAAAATTGAATCAGGAAGTATTGAATGCTGAATTCATAAAAATTAATGATCAACCGGCAACTGTAAATGATTTTTTGCAGGAATTATCAATTGAGAAAATGTATGTGGACTCACTTGATGAAAATCATATTAAAGGCAGGTTAAACTTTGCAGCTAAAAATTTTATTGAACATGAACTTTTATCACGAGAGGGTTACAAAAGAGGATTGCAGAATTTAACTGATGTTCAGCATTACTTGAAAATGTGGAGTTCATATTACCTTTCAGAATCACTTAGAAAAAAAATGACGGACGAAATTAATATTTCGGATGAAGAAATTTCTGATTATAATCTTGAAAAGAATAATGATACAACTTCAATTGTGGAAGTCAAAATTATAGAGCTTCTTACTGAAGACCTTGATGTTATTAAGGAAGTTCTGGATGAATTAAATAAAGGTAAAGATTTTAGAGAGCTTGCTGTTACTTTCACTATAAGGCAGCAAGCAAAAAATAATAATGGTGAGTTAGGCTTTTTTCCTGTTAGTGAATATGGAGAAATTGGACAGAAAGCAGCTATTATGAAAATAGGGGATATGTATGGACCAATTAAAGTACCGGAAGGTTATTCATTGTTTGAATTGATTGATCGTAAAGAGAATTATGCATTCTCTGCTGATGAGGACGAGTCCGAAAAACAAGCTTCATTACAGGAACTCAGACATAGAAAATATAGTGACGCAATAATCAACAAAACAGTTGAGCTTGCTGATAAATATGGTGTTAAGGTTAGTTTTGAAAATTTGGAATCTGTCGAAGTGTTAAACACAACTACCGTGATTTTCAGATATTTCGGTTTCGGCGGGAAACTATTAGCTGTACCTATGACAACACAAAACAATTTGTGGTTTAAAACATGGTATGAACAAAAAACACCTTCACCATAAATTACTTTCAAAATACAAAACGTGAACGGGAAAAATATTTACATACTTGGCATCTCAGCTTACTATCACGACAGTGCTGCCTGCATTGTGAAAGATGGAATCATTTTGGCCGCAGCACAGGAAGAACGCTTTTCAAGAAAAAAGCATGACCATCGTTTTCCACATCATGCAATAAAATTTTGTTTGGATTATTCAGGTATCAAAGCTGATGAACTTAACCTTGTAGCGTTTTATGATAAGCCATTCTTAAAATTTGAACGGCTGCTTGAAACTTATCTCACTTTTGCTCCGATCGGTATAAAATCTTTCATTAAAGCAATGCCATTATGGATAAAAGAAAAATTGTGGATGAAAGAACTGATCAAAAAAGAATTAGGTTATGAAGGTAAAATTATTTTTCCTGAACATCACGAATCTCATGCAGCATCCGCATTCTTTCCATCACCATTTAATGAAGCTGCAATACTTACAATGGACGGTGTTGGTGAATGGACAACCAGCAGCTATGGAATTGGGCGAGGAAGTTCAATTGAACTTTGGGCTGATATAAAATTTCCTCACTCACTGGGACTTCTATATTCTGCATTTACTTATTACACAGGTTTTAAAGTTAATTCCGGCGAATACAAAGTAATGGGGCTTGCACCATACGGTGAACCAAAGTATAAAAAATTAATTTATGATCATTTAATTAATGTTAAAGATGATGGTTCATTCAGAATGAATATGAAGTATTTTGATTATTGTGCTGGGCTAACGATGACTAACAATAAATTTCATAAACTTTTTGGCGGTCTGCCACGAGTTCCGGAAACCAAGCTCACTCAGAAAGATATGGACCTTGCCCGTTCTCTTCAGGAAGTTACAGAAGAGATAGTTTTGAAGATGGGATATCATGTTCACAAAGAAACGGGAATGAAAAATTTAGTTCTTGCAGGTGGGGTTGCACTTAACTGTGTTGTCAATGGAAAACTTTTGCGTGAAGGTCCTTTTGAAAATATCTGGATTCAACCTGCTGCAGGAGATGCTGGAGGTGCACTTGGTGCTGCTCTTGTTGGATGGCATTGTTATCTCGGAAACCCGCGCGTAACTGATAATAAAACTGATTCTCAGCAAGGTTCATATCTTGGACCGGAATTCAACGAGGATTACATTCAGTCGTTCATCCAATCATTCAATCTTCCCGCAAAAAAAATTCAGGACGATGAACTTATAAAAATAACGTCAAAACTTATTGCAGAGGAAAAAGTTGTGGGCTGGTTTGATGGAAGGATGGAGTTTGGACCACGTGCACTTGGTGCACGTTCAATTCTCGGTGATGCACGCTCTTCGAAAATGCAGGCGTTGATGAATATAAAAATCAAATTCAGAGAAGGATTCAGACCATTTGCACCGTCAGTACTTTATGAAAAAGTTAGTGAATACTTTGAGTTTGAAAAAGAAAGCCCTTACATGCTTCAAGTAGCAGATGTCAAAAAAAACCGAAGAATTAAAATGAAAGATGATGAAGAAAAACTTTGGGGAATTGATAAATTGAATGTTGTTCGTTCAGATATTCCTGCTATTACTCATGTTGATTATTCTGCCAGACTTCAGACAGTTCATAAAGATACTAATCCGCGTTACTATAAATTGATTGAACAGTTTGAAAAAGATACAGGTTGTGCAGTGATAATAAATACTTCGTTCAATGTAAGAGGTGAACCGATTGTTTGCACACCGGAAGACGCGTACAGGTGTTTTATGAGAACGAATATTGATTATCTTGTCCTCGGTAATTATCTGCTTGCAAAAGAAAATCAAAAACCTCTTGAAAAAGATGTTGATTGGAAAAAAGAATTTGCATTGGATTAAATAATGTTCAAAGAAGAATTCGGAAATATTAAAGAAACAAAAAAAGATCTCCGCAAGTTTGGACTTACCGTAGGAAGTGTTATTGCAGTAATCGGAATTGTATTATTCTATTTTGAGAAGTCTTCTGCAGTTTATTTTGCTGTCATTGGCGGAATATTAATTTTCCTAGGCGTTGTATTTCCACGATTGTTAAAACAGCTCAACAAATTCTGGATGGGACTGGCAATTGTTCTCGGATTTATAATGACAAGAATAATATTAACTACTCTGTTTTATCTTGTTATCACTCCCATCGGATTCATTGCGAAAATATTTGGCAAGAAATTTATGATTCTGAAATATGATACATCGGCAGAAACTTACTGGGAAAAGCGTTCAATCATTCAAAAAAAACCAATAGATTACGAAAGACAATTTTGATAATTTATTCCGAACCTGCCTATCGGTAGATAGACTTGTTTCGGAATCTCTAAAAATAACTTAATATAAAGTTCAATCAACGTATTAAGATGCTGAAACAAGTTCAGCATAAATACTTAAAGGTTATTATGAGCAAACTTTCAATACTATCCGAACTCTGGGATTTTCTTAAAGTAAGAAAAAAATGGTGGCTTGCACCTATTCTTATTTTACTTCTGCTTCTGGGTGGATTAATTATTCTGACTCAAGGTTCTGCATTAGCACCTTTCATATATGCGATATTTTAGTTCGCGGTAAAATAATTTATTGTGAAGCTGACTTCTGTCAGTAAGTTTCAATAATGAAAACTGTGAAAGTGAAAAAAAGTAAAATCAAAATAAAGAAAAAAACAAAGCGAATACCTGTTCCTAAAAAACCACCTAAAGTTGAAAAGAATCCCAAATCTTACGATAGAAAGAAAAGCAAACGCATTCTGATAAAGAAACTTAAAGAGGATATTTCCTCTGATGAATAAAGCCACAGTTATTGCGGCATTTTATAACAAGATCGATTACCTGAAACTTGTTCTTGCAGGTTTTGAAAGACAAACTACAAAAGAGTTCGAACTTATAATTGCAGACGATGGTTCAGCAGAAAATGTAGTTCTGGAGATTAACAAGTTGAAGTCACATTATACCTTTCCTATAAAACACACCTGGCAGGAAGATAAAGGATTCAGAAAAAATAAAATTTTGAATAAAGCAATTACTGAATCTGAAACTGATTATTTAATTTTTATTGATGCTGATTGTATTCCTCATCGTGGGTTTGTAGAAGGGCATTTAAGATTTGCTGAAAAATTAACTTCTCTTGCGGGGCGTCGTGTAAATCTTTCACAAAAAATTACAAACCAGCTTACCCAAGAAAATATTCGAAATGGATTTCTGGAGGGTAATTTCATCAAACTTATTTTAGATAGTATGTTTGGTCATTCAATCGATGTTGAAAAAGGTCTTTACTTTTCAAATAAATTCATTCTGAATCACTTTAACAAAAAAAGCAGAGGTTTGCTCGGTTGTAATTTTTCGTTGTTCAAAAATGATGTGATTAAAATAAACGGTTTCGATGAAAGATATGAAGCCCCATCAATTGGAGAAGATTCGGATATTCAGTTCAGACTCGAACTCTCCGGTGTAAAAATTAAATCAATAAATCATGTAGCAGTTCAATATCACCTTTATCATAAATTACTGGAAAGACCGCAGCAGAATCTCACGCTTTTTGAAGAAGTTAAAAAAAACAAATCAGCATTTACTCCTTTCGGGTTGGTAAAGTAATACACTTTCTCAATCTGGCTCACCACGTCGAAGGTAATATGAACAATTACTTACATAATATTTGGAATAAATGTTGTATTAACTTAATTTTGAAGGCAATATGTTAAATCACCCTAAATAAATAAGGTAATATGTTAGACGAATTAGATCTTAAAATTTTAAGAACTCTTCAGCAAAATGGAAGAACCAAACGAAATGAACTCGCTGATCAAGTTCAGCTTTCAGTTCCTTCGGTTAGCGAAAGACTCAAGAAACTTGAAGATAACAAAATTATTGAGGGTTATTATACAAAGGTCAAAAGACAAACTTTCGGTTATGATATTCTTGCATTCATTCTGGTGATGATGGATTCTTCAAAGCATTACAAAGATTTGATCAAGAACGTGGATAAACATCCGAATATTCTTGAATGTCATTCAGTATTGGGGGAAGGCTCTCATCTTTTAAAAGTGCTTGTCAAGAATACTGAGGCACTTGAAAAGCTGCTTAGTGAAATTCAAACCTGGCCCGGTGTTACGGGAACAAAAACCACGTACGTGCTCTCTACAATAAAAGAAACAACAGCAATTAATATTCAATAATAAAATTAAAGGTAGGTTATATGGCAAAATCTCCGGGCGCTATTGATAATGTGCTCAGTTTTATCAAAACAAAAAAAATCAAATTTGTTGATTTAAAATTCATGGACTTTCCAGGACAGTGGCAGCATTTCACTGTTCCTGTAAGTCAGTTTAATGCAGACTCATTTGTTGATGGATACGGCTTCGATGGCTCATCGATTAGAGGATGGAAAGCAATAAACGAAAGTGATATGCTTATTATTCCTGATCCGGATACATTATTCTTTGATCCATTCATCGAATCACCAACTGCAAGTTTAATTTGTGACGTATTCGAACCAGCCACAAAAGAAAAATATTCGCGCTGCCCAAGGAACATTGCACAGAAAGCCGAAGCTCATCTTAAATCAACAGGTATTGCTGATACAGTTTACTATGGTCCTGAAGCAGAGTTTTTCATTTTTGATGATGTGAGATTCGATTCAAAGCCAAATGGAAGTTATTATCACGTTGATTCGATTGAGGGAAGATGGAATACAGGAAGAGAAGAAAATCCAAACCTTGGATACAAACCAAGATATAAAGAAGGTTATTTTCCTGTCCCACCGACAGATGCATTAATGGATTTAAGAAATGCAATGGTTAATAATTTAATTGATTGCGGAATCGATGTAGAAGCTCAGCATCACGAAGTAGCCAGTGGCGGTCAATGCGAAATAGATTTACGTTTCACTCCTCTTGTCAAAGCTGCAGATCAACTTTTAATGTTCAAATACATTGTTAAAAACACGGCAAAGAAATGGAACAAAACTGTAACCTACATGCCCAAACCCATACAGGGAGATAACGGAAGCGGAATGCATGTTCATACCAGCTTATGGAAAAAAGGAAAACCATTATTCGCTGGTCCCGGTTATGCTGGATTAAGTGATGATGCACTTTATTTCATCGGAGGATTATTAAAACATGCGGCTTCACTTTGTGCTTTTGCTAATCCAACAACTAATTCATACAAAAGATTAGTCCCTGGATTTGAAGCTCCGGTTAATCTTGCCTATTCACAGAGAAACAGGAGTGCTGCTGTAAGGATTCCAATGTATTCAACAAATCCGAAATCAAAACGGGTTGAATTCCGTTGTCCTGATCCTTCAGCAAATCCTTATCTTGCTTTTTCTGCAATGCTGATGGCAGGTTTGGATGGAATAATTAATAGAATTGATCCCGGTGAACCTTTGGATAAAGATATTTACGATATGCCACCTGAAGAATTAAAAAATGTTCCATCAACGCCGGGAAGTTTGAATGAAGCAATCAAATCTTTAGCAAATGATCATGAATATTTATTAAAAGGAGATGTGTTTACAGAAGATGTGATTGAAACATGGATAAAGTATAAAATTGAAAAAGAAATAAAACCGATGGCATTGCAGCCTCATCCATTTGAGTTTGGAATGTATTACGACGTTTAGTCTTTCGATTGTCATTGCGAATCCCACCTTAGTGAGATGAAGCAATCTCCCTTTTTAACCGCAATTCTTAATAAAAAGATTGCGGTTTTTTTATAGAGTATAACTATGTTTTAATAAATACTTCTCTTTTATGGAAGGTTAAGTCAAAATATTTTAGTCCATTGTTGATTTAAACGAGAAAATATTCTATGTTTAAATAATCATCAACAAAACAGGAGTTACTATGAAAATCTTTCTTACTTATTTACTCTTCTTATTATTTTCTTTTTCTATAGCAGCTCAAGAGGCTGTTATTTACCATGTAGTTCCTCCGGATTATACAAACACACCGGGGAATGCTGGATTTCTTAGTCAATTTTCAACCTCGGCAAGAACCTATCAGTTATTGATGCATGAGAGTGTACTTGCCCCAATACTTAATAAACAGATTTATGCGGTGAGTTGGAGACTCCCGGCCTCTGCATCAGCTAACTGGCCTGCTGCAGATGTTACTTTTAATAATTATGATTTTTATCTTGGTCAAAGTGTTGACCCAACGAATATGAGTCTAACAGATTTTTCGACGAATTTTGTAGGCTCTAAGAAACTGGTGAGATCTGGCAGCTTAACCGTACTTGCTAATTCATATACATTCGGGAATACTCCAAACAACTGGGGACCGGAAATGACTTTCATTGTTGACAGTATGTATGTTTACACAGGTGGAAATCTGTTAATTGAACTTCGTCAAGATGGTTTTACGGGAACATCCAGAAGCCTGGATGCTTTAGGTACCTCGACAACCGGGTATGGGACTTTATTCAGAGCTTGCTGGGGTAACGGATATGCAGCAAATTCCGGTTCTCAAGGTAATTTCTCTATACCGCGGATTACAGCAGATGATCCAGTTCCAGTAGAGCTGACATCCTTTGTTGCATTTGTAAGTGGAAGAGATGTAATTCTTCAATGGGTTACGGCAACAGAATTAAATAATTCCGGTTTCCAGATCGAAAGAAGAACTTCGGAAACAGAGTATGAAGCAATTGGATTTATAGCTGGTTCTGGAACTACGACAGAGCAAAGAAGCTATTTGTTCAGTGATGTAAAAGTTCCTGACGGTAATTATTTATATCGACTGAAGCAAATTGATTTTAATGGTCAGTTTAATTTCAGTTATGAGATTGAAGTGGAAGTTAATGCACCGATTGTTTATTCACTTGAACAAAACTATCCAAATCCATTTAATCCATCAACAGTAATTAATTACAGCATAGCAGAAGCAAGCCTGGTTAAGATTGCAGTTTATAATCTTCTCGGTCAGGAAGTTGCGCTGATCGTTAATGAAGTTAAAGAAGCAGGACAGCATAGCATTAACTTCGATGCTTCCGGATTAACAAGTGGTGCTTATTTCTATACGATAGAGACACCATTCTTCAAACAAACAAGAAAAATGCTTCTGGCAAAATAAAATTTCGTTTTTATTTTATATAAGTGATATCGCCGCCTCATTTGTTTGAGGCGGTTTTTTTTTGAATAAATATTTTTCGATTACGTGAACGAACAATTGAAAAGCTATTAAATGTTGTTCTGCGTAACAATTTAACGATTGGATTTTATTAAACCAGAGTCTTGATTATTTTTAATGCAGCTTCAAAAAAAATATTGGGAACAAAATGAATAAACCAATTTTAGTGACAGGAGGTGCAGGATTCATTGGAAGTCATATTGTTGATTTATTTGATAAGAAAAACATTGATTATATGGTTCTGGATAATTTGTCGGCTGGCAGTATTGCAAACATTCCAACTGCAGTATCAAGAAATCAATTCATTGAAGGAGATGTCAAAGATCACGAGTTAATTAAAAAATTAATAAACTCTTCTTCCATGGTAATTCATCTTGCCAGCATTGTGGGAGTAAAAAATGTTTTGGCAAATCCACTTGAAACAATCGAAACAAATATTAATTCACTTAAACAAATCGCTTATCATTGTTCATTAGAAAAAATCCCACTGATTTATTTTTCTACCTCCCTTGTTTATTCTTCAACTGTTGAAAAGAAAGATTTATTTAATGAAGAATTAGAACTGCATGGTCTTGGACTACATCCAGTTTCAATTTATGTAACGACAAAAAAAACCGGAGAATTAATTTGTGAATATTACAGAGAGCGAATGGGATTACAGTATATAATTATAAGACCTTTCAACCTCATTGGTGTTAGGCAAAAAAGTGAATCCGGAATGGTAGTTCCATCCTTTGTAAAATCAGCACTTGAGAGTAATACTATTAATATTTATGGAAACGGTCAACAAAGCAGGACATTCAGCGATGTTAAAACAGCAGTTAAATTATTCTGGGAATTGATAAACAAAAAAAATACTTACAACAAAATTTATAATCTTGCCACAACAGAAAATCCAGTCACAATTCTAGAACTTGCTGAAAAAATCAAAAACTTGCTTAATAACAACATTCAAATAAATTTTATTCCAATCGGTGAAATTTATGGTTCTTCCTACCGGGATGTTGAATTCCGTTTACCTTCATTAGCAAAACTGAAAAAAGTTGTACAGGTTTGGGAAGAGAAGAAACTTGAAGAAATCCTTACTGAAATTATCAATGATGAAAAACTAAAATTAGTTTTGAATATTTCTTAGTTATGAATATTTAAATGTCAGATTCTGATTTAATAATTCTGTTAATTTTTCTTGCTCTACCAATAACATATCTATTGACGAATCTTGTTAAAATCATATCAAATAAAATTGGTTTTGTAAATCATCCAAATCCAATTGTAGAAACTCATAAAATTCCAATCGCTTACGGAGGAGGAATAGCAATTGGTATAACTGCAATAATGTTTTTAATTTTTCAATCAACAAATATATCAGCAGCACTAAAGTATTTATTAATATTATTACCAATAATTGTAGTTGGAATATTAGATGATATCTTCCGGTTCAAATCATTTATAAAATTATTACTTCAGATATTTTCAAGTTTACCCTTTGTTATTTTTTATATTGATGTTCAGTTTTATTTCGCCATTACTGCCTTATTTCTGATTTTAGCTGCTCAGAATTCCTGGAATCTCATAGATATAATGGACGGTCTTCTTGCAGGAATTTCAACTATTGTTTTCATCTCCGCTGCGATCATTCTACAACCGTTCGCAGATTTAAATTTTTACTCAAATCTTTCATTGTTTATTGGTTTAAGTGTACTTGGTTTCAGATTTTTAAATAAATATCCGGCGAAAATATTCTTAGGCGAGACTGGAAGTTTACTTCTCGGAAGCCTGTTTGCATTCACTGTCATAATTACTTTTTTAATTAATCCGATAACTGCAGGTTACGTATTTCTTCTGGGAAGCATTCCGCTGTTTGAACTTGTTTTTTTAATAATAGTTAGAACTAAAAAAGGCATACTTTTTTATAAAGGAAGCCCGGATCACTTTGCATTAAGGCTGCTTGAAAAAGGTTTTGAAGTAAAAAGAATAAACAGGATTGTACTGTCAATCTGTTTTTTTCACTCACTCATAATTGTTTTATCAAATTTTTTCTTGCCATCTGAATATTTTTTCGTTTGCGGAAACATCACTTTATTTTTTGGTATCACAGCTTATAATTATTTAAAATCTTTACCTGTAAGGAAAATGAGGGTTGACAACTAAAACAAAATATCTGATAATAGGTGCTGGTCTGACCGGATTAAGTGCTGCGTATCATTTGTCAGATAATTATTTGTTGGTAGAAAGTTCAGATTTTCCGGGAGGTACAGCAAGCACAGTTAAACTAGAAGGATTTAAGCTGGATAACAGTGTTCATGTTCTTTACTTTCGTGATAATTCAATCAAGAATTGGATAGAAAATATTTTAAAAGTTGATCTTCTAATGAACAAAAGAATTAGTTCTGTCTGGATTAATGGGAAGTACGTACCGTTTCCTCTTCAATATAATCTATCTTATCTTCCCTTAATTGAACGAATACGATGTGCAAATTCTCTGATTCATTCTATGATCCGATGGAAGACAAATAAAGTTCGTCAGAATTTTGAAGAATACTCACAATCAACCTTCGGAAATTATTTGACTCAAGTTTTCGTTCGACCATACAATGAACAATTATTTGGAGTATCATTGTCGGAATTGAATACTGACTGGCTCGGTGATTACTTGCCAAAATCTTCCCGATATAAAATATTATTGAGTGCATTTAGAGTTAATCATTTTGGATATGGAAGAAATTCAATCTTTTATTATCCACGTGAAGGCGGAATATCAACGCTTGCGGAAAACCTGTCCGATAGTTTGAAACTTAAACCCATGTATAATCGTACACTTAAAAAAATTATCCTAAGCAATAACACCGCAGTGTTAAACGATGATTCAGAAATTCAATATGATTTTCTAATTAATACTATTCCACTTGCGGATTTTTTATCAAAGTGTGATTCGTTACCCTTTGAGATTCTTGGAGCTGCTGATTGTTTGAAGAAAAGAAGCACAACACTTCTTCATTTATTGGTAAAAGGGAAAACTAAAAGAAAAGATCACTGGATATACATTGCTGATAGTAAAATTCCTTTTTACAGAATTACATTTCCCGGCAATATCAATTTAGCAAATTGTCCGGAAGGTTATTTCGCACTAACAATAGAATATGGAGGTGAAGTGCTGGACAGAGATTTAGTAATGAAAGAAAGTATTGCTACATTGGAGAGGATAGAAATTCTTGAAAAAAATAATCTAATCATAGAATTTTACTGGAGATTGATTGATTGTGGTTATGTAATATATGATCAACACAGAAAGTCAGTCTTAGAAAAGATTTTTCCATTCTTAGAAAACAACCTGATCTTTTCAATTGGAAGATATGGAGGCTGGGAATATTCCAATATGGAAGATGCGATTCTTCACGGGAAAAATATTGCAGGAAAATTATCAGGTTTGAAGAAGTTGCATTAATGATTAAGAAACAAATAATACTGACGATAGATCTTGAAGATTGGTTTCACTCATTGGATGCCAACTCGACTCACTGGGCAACTTATGAGAGAAGAATTGAATACAGTACAAGTCTTCTTCTGAATCTGCTGGCTGAAAAAAATGCTTCGGCAACATTTTTTGTTTTGGGTGATGTAGCAAAAAATCATCCTGAATTAATAAAGCGGATTAATATTGAGGGACATGAAATTGGTTCCCATGGGTTTAATCATCATTTCATCTACAAACAGACCCGGGACGAGTTCAGGAAGGATCTTAATTACTCAATTAATTATTTGTCAGACCTGACAGGAAAAAACATAATTAGTTATCGGGCGCCTTATTTTTCAATTACAAATAAAAGTCTCTGGGCATTTGATATCTTAAAAGAAGAAGGGATAAAAATTGATTCCAGTATTTTTCCTGTAATCAACCATCGTTATGGAATTCCTGATAATAAAAGACTTCCTTACCTGCTGCCAAACGGAGTCTGGGAATTTCCAATTACGACATATCCTTCAGTTATAGGAAATATTCCATTTTCAGGAGGAGTCTATTTTAGATTTTTACCTTTCGTTGTTTCAAAATTTTTCATTTCAACTTTATTAGGAAGAAATGAATCAGTCTTAACCTATTTTCATCCTTGGGAATTTGATAGTTCTCAACCGATACTAAAGGGAATTCCATGGTTTTTAAAATTTAGACATTACTATAACTTAAAAGATAATTTTCAAAAATTTTCAAAGTTAATTAATGATATAAATGTTATTTCTCTTGCCAGAGGTATTAAAGAGATAATTAATGAAGATCAAAAATCTTAGTTGTGCTGCTTGTAAAAATATTATGGTCGATAAGGGAAAAATTCCAGAGGGAAAATTATTTGTTTGTAAAAATTGTAATTCAAAGAGAATTTATATTGAAGATATTAATCGGTTACAAGATGTTGATTCATATGGAAATGCTTACAGAGAAAAGTTTGACCAGGTAAAAGTATTATCCCAGATGAAACTATTTTATGATAATTTATCCGGGGAAGAAAACGAAAAAGATATATTAGACATTGGTTGCGGGAATGGCGAATTTATAAAAGCGTTGATTCAGAATGGCTATTCAGCATCAGGGTTAGAATGTGATAGTATTGCCATTAAGAATCTATTAAGCGAAGGAGTAGAAATTTATTTTGGAGAGCTAGGTCAAAAATTTGAAATGAATAAAGACTTTACTTTCGTGACGCTCTGGGATTTAATTGAGCATATAAATAATGTTGAAAATGCAATGATACAGTTAAGATCATTAGTTAAAAAAAGTGGAAAACTTTTTATTCTTACACCTGATTCTGATTCGGTATTTGATCTTTTAGCAATGATTGAACGAAGATTAACTCTTAATAAAAGTCAGAGGCTGATGAGCATTTGTTTGAACAGATATCATCTTCATCGTTTTTCAACTAAAGGTTTGAGGGTTCTGCTTGAACGTTTTGGTTTTGTTGTTGATCAGTTTCAAAGAGTACAGGTTTTTTCATTGCAGAAAGATGTCTATATGAATGGTTTTGCACCAGGAATAAAAAGATGGACAAATAATACCGCAATTAATTTATTTTTATCAAGTGCAGCTATGTCTTTGATAAAAACTTTTAATATTACTAATAAAATATTTTTAACAGCGATTAAAACTTAAACTCCTTCCTGAACAATAAAAGTCGATTTGGTCAATACTGTCGTTTGCTTAAAAAAATTGTCGTTTTAACTCATCTCACTACACTCTGTAATTGTAAATTATTAAATATATCTGCTGGTATTGTTATTGCAATTCTTTAATAGCAAATAACTAAGTCGGGATGAAGTTGAATCTTTGGTTGAGGATTCCTTCAGATAAATTATTTCAATAACTAAATTATGGTGGTGGTAAATGGCTTTAGCAACAGTAACTTTCTTCGGGGAAAATATTAGTTCTTACGGAATTCCTAAAACTCTGTATTCATATTTGATAAGTGTTTCTATTAACCAGGCACTTGGCGACAGAGATAAAATCGTGAAGATAGTTCCGATATCTGAAGGCGCACCAAAGCCTATTAGAGAATTACCTTTTATCATAAAGAACTCAGATTGGAAAAAAGCTATATTCGAAGCTTTCAACATTCTTGAAAAGATGGAAGGTTTAAAAGGATTAAAAAATCATAAAAGCATTGTTGAACTTGAAAAGCAGGGAAGTTTAGTAAGCGCTTAAAGTGCCTGAGATCAGCTTAGTTCTATCAAAAAATATTTTGATAATGTACTATTGGACTTTTTGTCCTTTTATCCGGATTGTTTGTGTACGGCTGGAACGAGGGTATCTGCTCTTTAATCCGGTTTTTATCACAACACCTGTTCCCAGAATATTTTCATTAAAACTTACTACATACTGACCGGTCGGAAGATTGTCCATTGGGATTAAAGCTCCCATCAAATACAATCTGAGTTCATCCAGGTTCTGTATTTTGTAAATGTTTTTTGAAATATGCTTCTGCAGAATCTGTGCTGCAAATGAATGAAGTATTATGTTACCACTCTTGTCGATTATTCCGAACTTAGTTCCAACTCTATGGAATATTCCAAGGTTTTCATCTGTCCATTCCGCTGAAGAAAAGTAGATATCGTTTCTGCGGATAAAAAATTTGTAATCAGAAAAAACATTTCTTTCTATTCCGAATTCTAAAGCCAGATTACTGAGTTTTGAATTGAGATTCTTATCATCCTGATAATGCATAGTCATTGTATAATTCTTTTTCACTTTAAACTGTTCAACTGGTTCAGTTTGTCCCGTTTTTCTTAGCTTGATTAGAAAAAATCCATCTGAATCAACCTCCCATGGAAAAATTCTTATAGCCTTCGTTAATCTATTATCAAGTTTTTTATTTTTATACTGTTCTAATCCACTGTGATGTTTGAGTGGAACCGATACCGGTTCAACATCAACCGGATATTTTTCAAGGATCTTGTTAATAATTAATTCGTTTTCTTCAGGAGTGAGTGTGCAAGTTGAATAAACAAGTTCACCGCCAGCTTTTAACATTTTAATAGCCGAAACCAGAAGCTTATTTTGTATTTCAACAAGATGATTTATTCTTTCAACAGACCACCATTTATTAACTTCACTTTTTTTCTGAATGATTCCCAACCCGCTGCAAGGCGCATCAACAAGTATTTTATCGAAATAAGAATCAAAATACTTGCATAATATTTCTCCACGCTGATGAACAACACCGCAATTTAAAAAATTCATTTTATCAAGATTGAATATCAGTGCTTTTATTCTCTCAATTTCAGGTTCATTGACTACCAGCCTGCCTTTGTTCCGCATCATTTCTGCTAATTGAGTTGTCTTTGATCCGGGAGCTGAGCATAAATCAAGTACCAAATCCTTTTCAGATGGGTTGAGAGCAATTGGTGGCAGCATTGATGTTAAAGCCTGCATATAATAAAATCCGAAAGCAATTTCGAGAGTACTGCCGGCAAAATCAAATCCATCAATAATCTTTAATGCATTTGATGGAAAATCCATTGGCTCAGTTTTTATACCATAAACTTCATCAAGTTTTTTAGCCAGTGTAATCCGATCTATTTTACTTTCATTTACTCTGATATATTTGGCTGGATCCTGATCAATAAAACTACTGTAACTTTTGGCTGCATCTTCACCAAACGTTGAATTCAGGTAAGAATATATTTTATCGGAAACCCGGGAGTTAATTGTCATAATCTGGTGAGGTTCAATTTCTTAAAAATTTCGTTTGAGACTGCAGTCAGATTTTTCCCATTGTTTACTTTTCTCTGATACTCGTTCTTAATTTCCAGCAATAAGTTATCAAGATATTTTTCATATTCTTTAACAGCATTTATGACTGCAGACTGATCAGCAGGAATATTGATTAAATTTTTTCTGTTTTGACTTGCATAGACAACATATTTGGCTTCAAATTCATTTTGAAATGTCATTACAAAATCACCGGTAGCTGAAGTTACTTCAAATGATCCGAAAAATTCTTTTCCAAGAGAAAGTACTTTTTCGGGCACATCAATAGAGTTGATTTTTTTAGAAAAAGTAAAATCCTGCGGGAAATTTTTGAGTCCGGAAAGTGAAAGGTCTTTGCTTTTACTAAAGATAAAATCTTTTTCGTTCAACTTTGCGAATGGCTAATTAAAAAGTTTTTTACAATTATCTGCATTTCACCTGAATCACCGTACTTGTCAATTTTAAGAAATGACAGATCACATCCGGCGAGCATAGGAGAAATTTTTCTTTCATCGGGAATATGCAACGCAAGAACCGGAATCTTTCTATGAAAAAGTGCGTAGGCAATTTCAATTCCTGTTTCAAGTTCACTGTTGGAAATTTCCGCGATAACAAGCTTACTGCCATCGATCCATTTAAGATTTCTTTTATAAATCTGAATATCGGTAAGTGGAATTGTTGTGCTGAACTTACTGCTTAATTCTGCCAGAACGGTATGACCAAGACTTTCAGTGAACTCAATTATATTTTTGTGAAGTATTTGATGTGCAAGGTCACCTTGTTTCGTGCCCGTACAATAAACAATCATAATTAACTACTTAGTATCTGTTCATAATACTCCTCATAAAGAGGAACAACTATTGATTTGTCAAATTTACTAACTGCTCTTTGTCTTGAGTTTTCTGCAAAGAGATTATATTTTTTTTCATTGCATAAAAGTTCCAACGCATATTTAGCCATCCTATCAACATCACCAATCTCAGCAATAAAACCCGTTTCGTTGTGTCTGACTAATTCCGGTAAACCTCCAACACTTGAACTGATAACCGGTAAACCACATGACATTGCCTCAAGAGCTGCAAGCCCGAAACTTTCAGATTGTGATGGAATCAGAAAAAGATCCGATGAAGATAAAATTTCTACCAGAGCTTCCTGCTTACCAAGAAACTTAACAGAATCTCCAAGATTAAGCTGTCTTGTCAGTCTTTCACATTCTGATCTGTCAGGACCATCACCAACAAGAATTAATTTCGCAGGAATTTCTTTCTGAACTTTCTCCAATATTCTGATTGTATCGGTTACACGTTTTACCTGTCTGAAGTTTGACGTGTGAATCAGAATTTTTTCTCCTTTAGTTGCTATTGTTTTTCTGAAATCACAAGTGTTTTTCGACTTAAATAAATTTGTATCAACAAAATTTGGAATGACTTCAATATCATTATTAATTTCATAATTTGTTATTGTTTTTTCTTTAAGAAACCGGGAAACAGTTGTAATCCCATCACTCTTTTCGATGCTGAATTTTACCAAAGGCAGAAATGATGGTTCCAGACCGACGAGGGTGATGTCAGTTCCGTGAAGCGTTGTAATTATTTTGATGTCACGATTATTCTTCATCATCTCTTTTGCTAAATATGCACTCGTTGCATGTGGAATAGCATAATGAACATGAAGTAAATCCAGTTTTTCAAATTCTGCTACTTCAACCATCTTGCTTGCGAGCGACAAAGCGTAAAGAGGAAATTCAAATACCGGATAATTGCTTATTTCAACTTCGTGGAAAAAAATATTTTCAATGTACTGAGAAAGTCTGAATGGAAGTGCGTAACTGATGAAATGAACTTCGTGTCCGCGAAGCGCTAAATCTTTCCCGAGTTCAGTTGCAATAACACCGCTTCCGCCATAAGTTGGATAACACGTAATTCCTATTTTCATTCACTTGTTCCGATGGTATAATTAATCATAACTGTTAACAAATATAATCTAAATTTAGTGAAGTTTGAAGTCATGATTATTTCAATTGAAGCAAGTATAAATCTATATTTACAAAAAAAGTTAAAATGAATATTCTCATCATCGGACATTCGGTAGTTGATAAAATCATTGAACGAAACATTATAACCACAAAACCGGGAGGCATATTCTATAGCGTAATTGCAATGTTAAGCCAGCAGCAATCCGGCGATAAAATTTATTTATGTTCAAGTATCGATAATGAAAATGAATCACTTTTCTCGGAAATTTATAATAGGGTTGAAAAAAATTTTCTGACGTATGCAAATTTTATTCCTGAAGTAGAATTAACAATAAAGGATTTCGGTGAACGAGAAGAAAAATATTCACGATTAGCAAACAATCTTTCAATACCTGATGCAGGGTATAATTTATTTGATGGCATTCTTATAAATATGATATCAGGAAATGATATTTCGATTAATCAGCTAAAACAAATCAGAAAAAATTTTAATGGATTAATTTATTTTGATGTTCATACTTTCAGCCGAGGTGCAGATGAAAACCTCAAAAGAATTTTTAGACGAATTAAAAATTTTAATGAATGGGCTGAATGCATAGATATACTTCAAGCTAACGAATCTGAATTGACAACACTTTCAGACCGGACGGATGAATCGCATATTGCTGAGGAGTTAATTTCTTACGGAATAAATCAGGTTATTGTAACTAAAGCAGAACATGGTGCCACGGTTTACTTCAAAGAAAAAAGTGTAATAAAAAATTTTCATAACAACGCAATCCGGACAAATGTATTAAACAAAGTTGGCTGTGGTGATATTTTTGGGGCAGTTTATTTCAACAATTACATAAAAAATAAAGATGTAACTTTGGCATTGAAACTGGCAAATATGTTAGCGGGTATTTCAACAACTGTTACTGAGGCTCGTAGTTTGCTAAACTTAAATTATTATGCAGACGAATGGATTAGTAAAAAATAGAATTTTAATCACAGGTTCAAATGGAATGCTGGGGCAGAGAGCAGTTCAATTTTACCTGAAAAATGAAAATGTGGAATTGCTGGCAACTTCTGTTGAAGAAAAGTCGCTCATTGAAAATGTTGACTACATTTCTTGTGATATTAAAGACAGAAATAGTATTAAAAAAATTATTCTCGATTATTGTCCCGATTTTATTATCCACACAGCAGCATTTACAAATGTTGATCTAAGCGAAAAACTTCGTGAGGATGCTTGGAAAATAAATGTCAAAGGTGTCGAATATATTTCAGAAGCTGCAAGAGCAATTGATACACACATAATTCACATTTCCACGGATTATATTTTTGATGGTAAAGATGGACCGTATTCAGAAAATGCTATTCCAAATCCGCTCGGATATTATGGACGTACAAAACTTGCGAGCGAAAATGCTTTACGTATAAGTAATACATATTTTACAATACTCAGAACAAACGTTCTTTATGGGATTGCTTTAAACAGCCGACCTGATTTTGTAAGATGGGTTGTCAGTTCCCTCGATGAAAATAGAAATATAAGGATTGTAAATGATCAGATAAATAATCCAACATTCATTGACGATCTTGTTCAGGCGATAAATAAAATTATTGAGTTCAAAAAAACAGGAATCTTTAATGTTGGTGGAATCGAATTTTTATCGAGGTATGATTTCACACTGCGAATTGCTGATTACTTCAATCTCGATAAAAAATTAATCACACCTATTAGGACAGAGGAATTAAAACAATCAGCCAGGCGACCATTGAAATCGGGATTAATTATTTTAAAAGCGGAAACTGAACTTGGTTATAAACCGCATTCTATCGTCGAATCACTCGCAGCAATGAAGAAAGAATTAAATGGTAAACTTTCTTGAAAAATATGATTACTTTATTTTTGATCTTGATGGAACTATTTATCGTGGAGAACATTTAATTCCAAATGCTGACAAAGTTGTTAATCAGTTAAAAGAGCTGAATAAGAAAATTATTTTCGTATCGAACAAAACAACCGGAACCGCGAAAGATTATTATTATTTGCTGAACAATTGGGGATTGAATATTGCAGAAAACGAAATCTTGAATTCAACAATCGTAGCTTCCAATTATTTGAAAAAATATTTTTCTGGTAAAAAGTTTTTTGCAATTGGTGAAGATTCATTTGTATCAGAAATTGAAACTTCCGGTTTAAAGCATTCAACAATGCCTGAAGAAGTAAAAATAGTAATCATCACACTTGATAGAACACTTAACTATCAGAAGCTTGAAATAGCTGCACGAGCTTTAGAAAATGGTGCAAAGTTTTTTGCAGCTAATATTGATGACACCTGTCCGGTTGATGATGGAGAAGTGATTGATGCGGGCTCAACCATTTCTGCATTAGAGAAACGAACTCACAGAAAATTGGAGCTTCACTTCGGCAAGCCATCTGAATTTATGTTTAACGAAATAAAAAATCGACTTCAATTCATTCCATCAAAAACAATTTTAATTGGTGACAGACTCGAAACCGATATCCGAATGGGAAACGATTTTGGAATTGATACTGCTTTAGTTCATACCGGTGTAAAATTTTATCCAAACGGAACAGAAAAAATATTACCAACCTACCAGCTTAATTCGGTTTTTGATTTATTGAACCATAAAACAAGCAAATCATAAAACTTATTATTAAAAAATAAATTCTTTAATTTTAAAACAGTTATCCATAATGATTAAATAGTATGGCTGATAAAGAAGCTAAAGCCCGCATAAAAATAAATAAGCTGCTCGAAGAAGCCGGTTGGCGTTTCTTTGATAGCAAACTCGGAACTGCTAACGTATCCCTCGAAAATAACGTAAAAATAACAGAGAAATTTATTGATGAGATTGGTAATGACTTTGATAGATTTGAGATATAATAAAAAAACTATAACCGAGTAATTGAATAGACAAGTATAATTATGAAGAAAAAATTAATTACAGAACTATTTGAAAAATTTGAACACGCCTGCTATATGTATAATAATGTTGAATGCTGGAGTGCAAGAGAATTGCAGGAAGTTTTCAATTATTCTGAGTGGCGTAATTTTGTTAAAGTTATTGACAAGGCTAAAGATTCCTGTAAAAACAGCGGTGAATCGATTGCAGACCATTTTGTTGATATCAACAAAATGGTATCTGTAGGAAGCGGTGCCGAGAGAAATATTGATGATATCGTTCTCACAAGATACGCCTGCTACCTGATTGCACAAAACGGTGATCCGGGGAAGAATGAAGTTGCGTTTGCCCAAACTTATTTTGCGGTGCAGACTCGTAAACAGGAAATTATTGAAAAACGATTGCTGGATATTGCCCGTGTTTCTGCTCGTGAAAAATTATCTAAATCAGAAAAAAAACTTTCGGGAATAATTTATGAACGAGGAGTTGATGAGCAGGGTTTTGCAATAATTCGCTCAAAAGGTGATAAGGCATTATTTGGTGGTCTTAACACACAAATGATGAAACGTAAACTTGGAGTTCCTGATAAACGACCTCTTGCAGATTTTTTGCCAACACTTACAATTAAAGCGAAAGATTTTGCCACTGAGCTGACAAGTCACAATGTAATAGAAAAAGATTTGAAAGGACAAAATCAGATTTCAACAGAACACGTTGATAATAATCTTGCAGTAAGGAAAATATTAAAAGAACGTGGAGTTCAGCCAGAAAACCTGCCTGCGGCTGAAGATGTAAAAAAAGTTCAGAGAAGTCTTAACAGCGATGAGAAAAAAGTTTTGAAGGAGGCAAAGAAAATTAAGGGCAAAAAGAAAAAATGATTTTAATAAAATACCCGTCGTGCAAAACCCTTGGTGTGTCCGGATGAGAAGTTTGAAATTAAATAAAAAGAGATAAAATGAATGAAGTTAAAGAACCTCAAATTAATTGGGGTGGAAGTTGGACTGAGTTAAAATTAGACGCATTTGAAAATTATGTTAATGCTTATTTAACTATAATGAGTGCGCAGAAACAAAAATTTAGTGGTTGGCCTACTACAATTTATTTTGACGGATTTGCCGGAAGTGGTGAGAGATTTTCAACAATCGAAGAAGAAAAGGATTTATTCTCAGACTATTTTATTAAAGAGGATTTGGAACTCTATAAAGGTTCAGCAGAGAGAGTACTTAGTTTAAATCAGAAATTTGATCATTATTATTTTGTTGATAATAATAAAAAAGCAATTGATAAATTGAAACAAAAACTCTCAAACTCTAATTTAATCCGAATAAATTGTAATTTCATTACGGATAATGTAAATAATCAATTAATTAATCTTTCTAAAATTCTTAATTCACAAAATGCTGCACTCGTGTTGTTAGACCCATTTGGTATGCAAATAGATTGGTCAAGTATTGAAATACTCAAAGATAAAAGAGTTGACCTTTGGATTTTAATTCCATCGGGAGTAATTATAAACCGCTTCCTTGATAGAAAAGGCAAATTAAATTTTTCAAATAAACTTCAATCGTACTTTGGACTATCAGAGGATAAAATCCGGGAGAGATTTTATGAAACAGAAAAAGTCGATACTCTTTTTGGTTCAGGAGATGAAATTAAAAAGACTAATGATTCTGTTTCTAATATAGCCGAACTTTATATTGAAAAATTAAGTAATATTTGGAACCATGTTTCCCAAAAACCATTACAATTATTTAACACAAAGAATGTTCCGATTTACCATTTTGTATTTGCATCTAATAATAAAACAGCATTAAAAGTTGCTGATCAAATAATCGAACAAAAAAATAAATGAAAACAACTAAAATTGAATGGACAGAAAAAGTTTGGAATCCATCTATTGGATGTGATAAAATATCTGCCGGTTGTAAGTTTTGTTATGCTGAAGTATTTGCCAGAAGATTAAAAGCAATAGGCGTTGACGATTATACTGATGGTTTCATGTTCAAAATTCTACCTCATCGTTTGGAAGAACCACTTAAAGTTAAAAAGCCCACAAAATTTTTTGTTAATTCTATGAGCGATCTTTTTCACGAAGAAATGCCTTTTGAATATCTTGATATGATTTTTAATGTTATTAAAAAAACTCCTCAGCATATTTACCAGATACTAACTAAGCGTGATAAAATAATGTTAAAGTATTTTTTTAATAATAATGTCCCTGAGAATGTGTGGCTTGGTGTCAGTGTTGAGAGTTCCACTTTTAATAAACGAATAAATTCTTTGAAAAAAGTAAATGCTAAAATCAGATTCATTTCATTTGAGCCATTGATTAATTCTGTCGGTGAACTAGATTTAAAAGGAATACACTGGGCTATCGTTGGTGGCGAATCTGGTCGAAGTGCCAGACCAATCAAAACAGAATGGGTAGAGGAAATTTTTCAGCAATGCAAAAAACAGAATATAGCATTCTTCTTTAAACAATGGGGTACCTGGGGTGCAGATGAAATAAAACGCAATAAAAAGGTTAATGGTAGAAAATTCCGAAGTAAAGAATGGAACGAGTATCCACTGATTACCTTCTGAAACAAATTATATTTTCAAACAATAATTTTAACAAAAGAAAGACTTCCAACCAGCCTCACCTACCAGTTTAACTCGGTTTTTGATTTATTAAACCATAAAAGCTAATTTTCATCCCAGAGACACCACAACCTTTTCTCAAAACCCTGAGTCTAATTGAATATCTATGAAAAGAATTAAATGCAGTTAAGCGATACTGACTTAATAGTTCAAGCACAAAAAGGCGATCAAAAATCCTTTGAGGAATTAGTGTATCGTTATGACCGTAGTGTTCTTTCCATTGCGATGCGATATGCCATTAATGAAGATGATGCAAAAGATCTTTACCAGGAAGTTTTTATTCGCGTTTACAGAAGTTTGAAAGGATTCAGATTTCAGAGTGAATTTTCAACCTGGCTTTTCAGAATTACAACAAATGTTTGTCTTACTTATAAAAGCAGAAGTAAAGAGCACTTGAAAGTTTCGATTCACAATGATTCCGATGATGATGAAATGGAAATAAGTTCATCACCAGAATTAGTTTATGAAGGCGCAACTCCTGAAGAAATTTCATCAGGTGCTGATCTTGGTGAAATAGTAAGTACGGCAGTTGATTCACTTTCAGCAAAACAAAAGATGACTTTTATTCTGAAACATTATGAAGGATATAAAATAAGAGAGATTGCAGAGATGATGAATTGTAAAGAAGGAACTGTTAAAAAATATCTTTTCGATGCAATAAAAAATTTAAGAAAGAAACTTAAAACAGTTTATGCGATACAATATTAGAAAGAAACAACATTCAAAGAATAAACATGCAATCATACGACTATACATCCATGCAAGCATGATTGTATGGATGCATGATGAATTTGAAATTAATGGGAGTAATTAATGAACCATAACGAATTTAAAAAACTTCTTCAACTCTCTTTATTTGGAGAATTGAATACTGAGCAGCAAACTTTATTAAAGGAACATCTCTTGACCTGTGATGAATGCAGAAGTGAATTGGAAGATCAAAAAAATCTTCTCGAATTAATTTGCAGCAAGAAGAAGTCAGTTGATGATGAAAAAGTTTTATCAGCCGCACGATATCAATTAAGAGGTGCTCTGAAAGTTGAGTCTGAAAAGAAAAATATTTTTGCAACATCATTGGATTTTATCACAGGGTTTTTTACTTCTCCAATGAAATATGCAGCCATAAGTATATCGATGCTTGTTATCGGATTGCTAATCGGAAGTCAATTCTTAGGAAAATCAAATGTGATATCTTCAATCAATACTGAAGGAGGAATTCAACCAGTTTCACTAAATGACGATATGAGTATTTCAAATCTTAGGTTTATTGATTCCGATGCTTCAGATGGTGAGGTTGAATTTACATTTAATGCATCGAAAACTGTTCATCTGAAGGGGAAAGTTAGTGATGCACAAATACAAAGTGTTCTTACTTATGCAATGTTGAATGAACAAAATCCCGGTTCGAGATTAAACTCAATCAATGCAATGGATACGGAATCTTCAATTCAATATGATGATGATGTAAAAAACGCTTTAATTACTGTGATGATGACAGATGAAAATCCTGGTGTTCGGAGAGAAGCATTAAAGATGATGGGAAAATTTCAGTATGATGAATCTATCAAGCAGACACTTCTTTATGTCGTCGCTAATGATACTGTCTCAGGTTTGAGGATTGAAGCATTAAACTCACTTATCGAAGCTGGAAACAAAGGCTACAAGCTAAACAATAATGAACTGAATTTTTTCAGAGAAAAATTAAAGCAGGATGAAAATTCTTATATCAAATTACGCTCAAGAACAATTTTACAGGAGTATAATTAAAATGAAAAACACAAAAGCAGCTTTATTGATTAAAGTAATCGTGATTCTGATATTCTCCCTATTGAACTTTTCTATTGCCGCCGACAAAGAAGATTCTTTCAATGTTCAAAAAGGTGATTTACTCCTTGTCGATATAGATCATGGAAATATTGATTTAAGCACATGGGACAAGAACGAAATAAAAATATCCGCAAAAAAAATTGATGATGATGAACTCAGTCTTTACGCCACAGAACAAAAAACCGGGAGAGTTGAAGTCAGGTTTAAAGGAGATGATTCAGATAACTTCCGGTTAGAGTTGACTATTCCAGATTATTTAATTATCGACTTTAAAACAGGCGGCGGCAATGTAACAATTAATAATGATCTCAGGAATAAGGTAACTATTAAATCTGCGGGTGGAAATATCACGGCAAAAATGATTGGTGCAGAAGCAACAATTACAACTGCAGGTGGAAATATTAAGCTCGGAGATATAAGTGGTAATGTGGTATTAAAAACTTCTGGTGGTGATATCCAGATAGGTTCGGTTAATGGCAGAGCAAAAATATCAACTGCTGGTGGAAATATTAAAGTTAACTCTGTGAACAGTGATGCAGAAATTTCAACTGCTGGCGGGAATGTAACGGTGGGATCAGTCAACGGCAGTGCTGATATTTCAACTGCTGGTGGTAATATCACGGTATCATCAGTTTCAGGAGAAGCAGATATTTCATCGGGTGGAGGTAATATAATTCTCGATGGTGCAACAGGGAAAGTTGAAGTCAGCACTGGTGGTGGAAACATCGATCTTGAAAATATAAAAGGCTCAATTGACGCAACCACTGGTGCAGGTAACATTACCGCTGAATTAATTCCCGATGGCAGGAACAGCAGTGATTTTAATTCAGGTGTTGGAAATATCACTTTATACATTCCTGAATCTTCCAAAGCAACGATTATTGCAACAGCGAACGATTTTAAATGGGGTAGCTCCGGGAAAGTTTCGGAAAGCATAGAATCAGATTTTGAATCGTCTAATGTTTCGCAAAACCGGAGAGGAAATACTTTCGAATCCATTTACGAACTCAATGGCGGTGGAAGTAAAATCGGGTTGAATGTTGGTATGGGCGAAATCAGAATTAAAAAATCAAAGTAACTCAATATCATCGGAAACAACCGCTCATTTAAATGCTTATTCGGATTAATTAAAAATTATCCAATTTTCATTTGTATAATTTGAAGAAGATGCAGGTGTTAATAAATCCTGCATCTCTTGTTTAAGACTAATCAATAAAAACAGAGAATAAAAAGTTATCAGCAATGATCAAAACTCTTCTTCTCATAATAATCTTAATTCCGGTTACCTGCCTTTTTGCTTTTAAGGATACGCTGAAAATCATGAACAAAGATGTAATCCTCATTGCTGAGAAATTAAATTCTCCAATTGAACTGGATGGTGAGTTGATTGAACACGTCTGGCAAAATGGAAATACTTTCGAAAATTTTATTCAAAGAGATCCCGATGAAGGTGCTCCGGCAAGTGAGCGAACGATTATGAAAATAGCATATGATAAAGATTATTTATACCTCGGTGCAATTATGTATGATTCATCACCTGAATTGATTCTGGCAAGACTAACAAGAAGAGATGAAGATATTGATGCTGATAATATTGTTTTATGTCTGGATCCATACAACGATAAAAGAAGCGGTTACTATTTTGGACTGAATGCAGCCGGAACTCAACTGGATGGAATTCTTTATAATGATACCTGGGATGATGATTCGTGGGATGGTGTCTGGGAAGGAAAAGTTCATAGAAATAACAAGGGCTGGTCTGCAGAAATGAAAATTCCATTTTCTCAGATGAGGTTCAACGAATCAGATAGCATGGTCTGGGGTATAAACTTCAGAAGAATTATTGCAAGAAAAAATGAAGAATCATATTTAGTATTTGTACCGAAAAATGAAAGCGGGTTCGTTTCTAATTTTGCCAGTTTGAAGGGCTTTGAAAAAATTGATGGCAGTGGTCATCTTGAAATACTGCCATACATCACGGGTAAAGCTGAGTATCTTCAATACGAAGATGGAGATCCTTTTCATGATGGAAAAAGTTATTCATCTGGAGTGGGTGCAGATTTTAAGATGGGAATCGGTTCAAACTTAAATCTGAATGCTACAGTTAACCCAGATTTTGGTCAGGTTGAAATTGATCCTGCGGTAATAAATCTTAGTGATGTTGAAACATTCTTTGAAGAGAAAAGACCTTTCTTTATTGAAGGTTCAAATATTTTCAATTTTGGCTATGGAGGAGTGAGAAATTATTGGGGATTTAACTGGGGCGGCGCGGATTTTTTCTATAGCAGACGAATTGGAAGACAGCCGCAAGGCAGTATTCCGGATGATGCTGACTTTTCTGATTATCCAACCGGAACTCATATACTGGCGGCAGGTAAACTTACCGGGAAACTTGGTGATAGCTGGAATATCGGTACAATTCAAAATATCACCCAGAGAGAATTTGCAAAAATTTCTGTCGATGGTATGCAATCGGAAACAGAAGTCGAACCACTCGCATACTATGGAATTTTCCGGGCTCAGAATGAATTTAATAACGGACAACACGGGCTTGGATTTATTTCCACTGTTTCTCTCAGAGATTTTGATGATCAACAACTTCGTAATGAAATTAATAAAAGTGCTTTGACATTCGGACTTGATGGCTGGACTTTTCTTGACGAATCGAAAACCTGGGTTGTTGCAGGTTGGACAGGTGCGAGTTATGTATATGGTAATGAGCAGCGAATGATTGAACTTCAGAAAAGTTCAAGACACTATTTCCAGAGACCGGATGCTGATCATGTAAATGTTGATAGCTCCGTTAAATCATTAACTGGTTATGCAGGAAGATTTTATTTAGCAAAGCAAAAAGGAAATTTCTTTGTTAATACTGCATTTGGATTTATAACACCGGGATTTGATGTAAATGATGTTGGATTTTTCTTCAGAGCGGATATAGTGAATTGGCATGCCGGTGCCGGATATTACTGGAGCGATCCCAACGATATTTTCAGATATCTTGAACTTGGTGGCGCTTTATTTCAAAATCATGACTTTGGTGGAAATAAAACCTGGGAAGGTTTTTACCATTTTGGTTCAATTCAATTCCCAAACTATTATTCTGCGAATTGGGATGTTGGATTATATGCAGAGTCATTTAATAATAACCGTACCCGGGGCGGACCGTTAACTTTAAATCCTGCCGGATACCAGGTATCACTCAATCTTGGTTCTGACAGCAGAAAAGATTGGGTGATCGAATTTGGCGGAGGACTTAGTGAGTCAAATCCTTCTTATGATTGGTTTGCGGAAGCGAGTTTGGAACTCAGGTTGTTACCTAATATTTCATTTATTTTCAGTCCTCAATTCGCAAAAGAATTCTCTTATGCGCAGTATGTTGATACATATTCAGATCAAACAGCAACAAAAACTTATGGAAGCAGATATGTATTTGCCGAACTTAATCAGAAAACTTTATCATCGAGCATCAGATTAAACTGGACGTTTACTCCGGATTTAAGTTTACAACTTTATATTCAACCGCTTATTTCTTCCGGCGATTACTCAAACTTTAAAGAGCTTAAAGCTCCGAGTACTTACAATTTTATGGTTTATGGCGAAGAGGGCTCAACATTCAATTCTGAAACCAACACAGCAGATCCGGATGGTTCAGGTCCAGCTCAACCAATTGATGTTGGCAACCCAGATTTTAATGTAAAATCGCTCAGAGGTAATGCGGTTTTAAGATGGGAGTACTTACCGGGAAGTGTGATTTATTTTGTATGGACACAAACCAGAGAAGAAGCTGAAGAAATCGGAGATTTTAAATTTGAAGAATCAATGACTAAAATGGTGCAAGCTGAACCGGATAATATTTTTATGATCAAAGTAACTTATTGGTTGAATTTCTAACCTCTCAAATCCGTTTAATAAAACCTTAAACTTCGTTAAATTTACTACAAGAATTATACATTATACATTGTTAATTGTTCATTGAATACGCCCACGTAGCTCAGCAGGAAAGAGCGTCGGTTTCCTAAACCGCAGGTCACAGGTTCGAATCCTGTCGTGGGTACCAATATTTAACTACGATCAATTTAAATTCAAAAATCTTTCGTATTGAGAAATAGCTTCTATTCATTTAGTAAATACTTACTGCCATATCTGTCGCATTCTGTAATTATTACAATGCTTAATTCACAGTAAAAATATTTTTTCTTAAAAAATTAAAATCGAAGTTTCATTATGAAATACTATGGTGGCACTATACTTGTTTTTTTCATGACAAAACAGAAAAATTTCAGGAGTAAAAAAACAATGGGAATGACTGAATTGATCGTGATCGCTTTCCTGGCAGTGCTGGGATTCTTAGCTTATAACAATTCAAAAAAAGTGTCAAGAGAATTAAAAAAACTGGGCGCGGATAAATACTAAAAGTAAATCAAATGGGGATAAGAGAGTCTAAATTATTTTTGGTTCAGACTCTCTTTTTTTTTGAAAATATTTTAATCTCTTTGCCAACTCCTGCAATCACTTCATCTGCTGTATCATAGAATAAACCCGTCTCAACTATTCCAGGGAAGCTTTTTAGTTTAATATCCAGAGCTAAAGGATCAGGAATCCTGCCCATTTTCAAATCAACAATGTAGTTGTTATTGTCGGTAATATATTTTACAGGACCTTTTGCACGCAAAGTTGGTTTGAATCCGCTCCTTTCAAGTTTAACACACAACTGTGTTGTGCCGAACTGTATAACTTCAACTGGAAGAGGAAAATTTCCGAGAGTTTTTACTAACTTTGAAGAATCTACAATCCAGATATTTTTCTTTGAATTAGAAGCAATTATTTTTTCGTTAAGAAGAGCGCCGCCACCACCCTTTATTCCATTCAGATTTTCATCAACCTCATCAGCGCCATCAATATTTAAGTCAATCTCATCAACCTCGCTGAGCATGGTTATTTTAATTCCAAGTGAGGAAGCAAGTTTTGTTGTAGCCTGTGAACTGGATACCGCAGTAATATTCAATCCTGATTTTATTCGTTCTGCAAGTTTATTAAGCATAAATGAAACAGTTGAACCGGTGCCAAGTCCGATAACCATCCCATCTTCGATATAATCAACTGAATATTCAGCGGCATTTTTCTTTTCATTCATAAATTATCTCCCAAATCATTAAAACTTACAAATGAAAAATCATTTATTTATTTTTACAAAGCAAATTTAGAGGAGAATTAATATGCACCACTTTGACCCTTCAAATGAAATACAGGATTACCTTGTATTTGGAGAATACGGCGACGTAAATCCATCAATAACTGATTCATCAACATTTACTTTTTTAAGTCCCGAAAAAATGAAAGAGCTTTTTGAACAAGAAGTTGAAGGCTGCTTTCTCTATTCACGTCACTGGAATCCAACAAATAAATATTTAGCAGATGCACTTGCAAGATTGGAAGATAGCGAAGCCGCACTCGTTACTGGTTCTGGTATGGCAGCTATTGTCTGTTCAATTTTACAAGTGTGTAGTTACGGTGATGAAATAATTTCCAGCAGAACAATTTATGGCGGTACTTATGCATTTCTGAAAAACCTGTTACCAAGATTCGGTATAAATGTTAAGTTTGTTAATACTCAGGATCTTGAAACGGTAAAAAAAGCTATCACTAAAAAAACAAAAATTATTTATTGTGAAGCAATAAGTAATCCATTACTTGAAATTGCTGATATTCCAAAACTCAGCGAAATTGCAAATGCAAACAATGTTAAGTTGATGATTGATAATACATTCAGCCCGATAATTATTAGTCCGATTCAATTAGGCGCACATATCGTCGTTCATAGTCTTACAAAATTTATTAATGGAACAAGTGATTGTGTTGCAGGATGTGTTTGCAGCAGCAAAGACTTTATTTGCCAGATGATGGATATAAATTCAGGTACGGCAATGCTGCTCGGACCGGTTCTGGATAGTCACAGAGCCGCGAGTATTTTGAAGAACCTTCATTCACTTCATATCAGGATTGAGAAGCACGGGAAGAATGCGCTGTATCTTGCAGAAAATTTTGAGAAACTTGGTTTGAAAGTTTACTACCCTGGTCTTCCATCACATCGGGGTCATATTCTATTAAAAAAAATAATGAATGAAGGATTTGGTTTTGGTGGAATGCTTGCAATTGATGCCGGCGATGAAAAAACAGCAGATGCATTAATGAAAAAAATGCAAGAAGAGAAAGTCGGTTATCTTGCTGTTAGTCTCGGTTATTTCAAAACATTGTTCAGTTCGCCCGGACATAGTACTTCATCTGAAATTCCGAAAGAAGAACAGGAAAAGATGGGATTGAGTGAAGGTCTGGTGCGTATTTCAATTGGGCTGGATAACAACATTCACAAAACTTTCGAACGAATAAAAAAATGTCTGGTTGATGTGGGATTGCTTAAAGCTTAGTGGTTATAAAAATCTTTTTCCACTAAGGAACTAAGATCACCTGGAAGTACTCAGCGAAAGTTAAAATCTACTACTTCCTGAACAGCCAAATTATGAGAGTAACTATCAGGCTGATTATTATCATCGTTGTGATTGGAATGTAAATTTTAAAATTTGGCTTATCTATTATTATGTCTCCCGGAAGTTTTCCAATTGGTAGTTTTATAAGCCAGGGCCAGAGTAAACCTGCCAGTAAAATTATTATTCCAATAACAATTAAAGTTCGCTGCAAGGTCCTATCCTTAATAATTTTAATTTAAAGTTCATATCGAATTATAACAGATATTAATCAAAACTGAAAGATGACCATTTTTTAAACGCAACAAAATCCATCTTCCAATTTATTATTTTTGAATTGACAAAAATTATTTACTTCGTTTTAATCATCAATGAACAAAACAGTAAAAAAAATTGCATTTATACTAATAATACTAATTCTGCTTCCTGCTGCATTCCTGACAATTAATGAAATGATTTCCCTGAACCAAAATGAAGAAGTAATTGGCAAGATATATTCTAACCAGCTTGATGCAATTCTTTTTTCAGTTAATCAGTATTCGGAAGATGTTGTAAGCAGTTGGGCAAGCAAGCTAGATATGTTTATTGATAAGGTTCAGAATATTGAAGAAAAAAAAATACCATCTGCAGTTGACAGTTTCCGGAACCAGTTCCCTTCCGTATATAATATATTCATTGCTGATAGTGTTGGGGATAAACATATAGAACTCCTCGGATTCGATAAAAATAAAAATCGTAATTCGACGTTTCAGATTAAAATGGATTCTTTGATTAATTATGTATTAAGTGAAAACAAAGTTCAGGTGGAAAAACTTTTCTTATATAGTCAGTCTGGATACAGAAAACTCGAACCAGTTAAACTTGGAATTCCCAAACAAAGAGGATATTTTCTTTTATTCATCAAAAAAACAAATTTTGGGACAAAACAAATAGTAGGAATGTTTATTGAACCTCAGGAATTTACTTACAGAATTCTTTCTCCAAAGATTCAAGAGATTGCTCAAGGTGAATTTGTAATTTCTGTTTTTAATAATGACGAAAAATTTCACCTCAATTCTGCGAAAGATCCTGATCTGCAAAAAGTTCAACAATCAAAAGCTCTGTGGATCTTTCCTGATTATCAAATTGGAATTTCGCTTGTTGGACAAACTATTGAAGACCTCGTTCAGCAAAGAGCATTGACAAATATTTTGCTCATAAGTTTGTTGACTGTTGTTTTGATTCTTGGTGTATGGATAGTATATCGGAATATCAAAAAGGAAGTCGAGCTTGCCCAGATTAAATCTGATTTTGTTTCGAATGTCTCTCACGAGCTCAGAACACCGCTTTCATTAATTAGTATGTTTTCGGAAACACTGGAGATGGACAGAGTAAAATCTGATGAAAAGAAAAAAGAATATTATTCAATCATCAGTCAGGAAGCAAACAGGCTGAGTAAGATAGTCAATTCAATTCTCAACTTTTCTAAAATGGAGGCTGGTAAGAGGCAGTTTAATTTTGTTGACAGTTATCTTAATGATGTTGCTGAAAATGTTTATCGTTCCTACAAATTTCATCTTGAACAGAAAGGGTTTTCGTTTAATATTATTAAGGATGAATCAATCCCGATAATCAAAATAGATGAAGAAGCAGTTTCGGAGTCTATTGTAAATCTTGTGGATAATGCAGTTAAGTACAGCAATGAGAAAAAAGAAATTACAATTCGTACTGGAATGGAGAGCAATTTTGCTTTTGTTGAAGTTGAAGACAAAGGCATCTGTATTCCCGAAAAAGATCAGAAAAAAGTTTTTGAAAAATTTTTCAGAGTGAGTTCCGGCGATGTTCATAATGTGAAAGGTTCTGGTTTAGGTTTAAGTATTGTTAAACATATTGTCGATGCGCATAAAGGAAAAATTGAGTTATACAGTGAAGTTGGTAAAGGAAGTAAGTTTAGATTACTGTTTCCGTTAAGTAAAATGTAGCTTTAAGCTATAAGCTGTAAGGAGAATATAAAAATGAGAGATTTTAGAAAATTAAAAGTTTGGGAAAAAGCTCATGCAATAACTTTGAAGATTTATAAGGTTACGGAGAAATATCCGCGTGAGGAATTATATGGATTAACTTCTCAAATTCGTAGAGCTTGTGTTTCAATTCCAACTAATATTGCAGAAGGTTGTGTGAGAAGTTCTGATGCTGATTTTTCTCGATTCCTTTATATTGCGCTTGGATCAACAAGCGAATTAGAATATTTAATATTGTTATCAATGGATCTAAAATTTATTAATGCAGAATTGCATATTGAATTAAATAACGAGATCAATGAAATCAAAAAAATGCTGATCTCAATGATTCAAAAACTTAAAGCTTAACGCTTAGAGCTTAAAGCTAAACGGATATTATTATGGTCAGAATTTTAATTATCGAAGACGAACCAAATATGCGAATGGGTTTGCGTGACAACCTCGAGTTCGAAGGTTACGAAGTAAACATCGCTGAAGATGGTGAAAAAGGTTTGAAGTTGATACGTGAAAAACAATACAATCTTATCATTCTTGATGTGATGATGCCGAAGATGTCTGGCTTGGAAGTTTGTAAGATAATCAGAAAAGAAGGAGTGCAGACTCCGGTTATTTTTCTTACCGCAAAAGGCGAAGAGATTGATAAAGTTCTTGGACTTGAATTAGGTGCCGATGATTACGTAACAAAACCTTTCAGTCTTCGTGAACTGCTTGCAAGAGTAAAAGCTGTTTTAAGACGAGGTGAAACTTCTATTAACACAAATGCTTCTGATGCGGTTATTGGAAAATTGACAGTGCATTTTACTGGTTACCAGGCTTATGATAAAGGAATTCCTGTGCAGATGTCTCACAAAGAATTTGAAATACTCCACTATCTCTGGAAAAAAAGAAACCAGACTGTGAGCAGAGATGAATTACTTAATAACATCTGGGGATATGAAGAAAATCCTGCAACACGTACTGTAGATAATTTTATTGTTAAGCTAAGAAACAGAGTCGAAAAAGATCCCAACCACCCGCAAATAATTTTAACTGTCCACGGGATTGGATATAAGCTGGTGAGTTGAGTAATTTAATTCGGGCTTAGACATTTCAACTAACGGATTGAAAACTTATTTATATAGTTTTTTTCTATATTCTCAGTAATCTTTCTTGTAACATTTTCTGGACTTCTCTTCGACCATCCAGAATACAATGTATAAACACTTCGTCCTGAATTATCTGATAAATTATTCTATAAGGTTTGTAAAAAATTTCCATAAAATCTTCAATCTCGAATAACTTTAATTCGGGCAGGGTACGACCTCTTTTAGGAAACGCTTGAAGCGTTAAACATTTTTTATACAAATTATCATATAATTTCTCTGCATTCGCTTCTGAATCATTCAAGTAAACATATTTATATATATCAAGTAAATCTTCTTCAGCATCATTAATAAAATTAACTTTGAATCTCATTTGGTTTCTTTTTTAAACTTAGAAATCTTTTTTCGAATGTCTTTGAAGGTTTTATCCATAGGTTTATATCTTTTATTTTTCAAATTCTTTCCACTCATAGCTAGAATTTTTAAGAGAGCCAGAGCTTCTTGAGTTTGTTCAAATACTTTTATATCCTGAACAATAACCTTTGCTTCACCGTTCTGAGTTATAACGTAAGTTTTTTGGTTTTGGTTGATTTCTTCTATCATATTGGCAGCGTTTGCTTTCAGATAGCTGATTGATTTTACTGATTCGCTGAGTCTCATATCGTGGTCCTTTTTTAGACCAAATATAGTCTATCAAACCAATTAAGTCAATTGAATTTTAATTGTTCACGGGATTGGGTATAAGCTGGTGAGTTGACTTTTTAATCACTGATTATAAACTGTATTCAATACTGCATTAGGATATTTTGCAGCAACATTTAATAAAACCTTTGCTGGTCCATCGGGTTTTCTCCTACCTTGTTCCCAATTCTGAAGTGTTGATGTGCTAATGCCAAGTAGCTTTGCAAATTTATTTTGTGATAAACCTAATCTTTCACGGATCTTTTTTGGATCGGGATTCTCGAAAATAAATTCTCTTCCAGGTTTTCTATTTCCCTTCAAGATTTTACCACCCTGTTCAACGCTTTTCTTCAATTCTTCAAATAATTTGTCTCTCATTGTAATTCCTTTTCAACTAATGATTTTAATATTTTTAATTGTGATGAAGTTAAATCATCTTGTTCATTCTTCGGATAAACCAGTAGCATCAGAATTATGTTCTTCTTTAGTAACCAGTATTATATAATTCTAACACCGCCACTTTTTCCTTTTCCCGAAATTCCCCACCTGATTTTTCTCAATCCACCACTGCCACTTATAACTTTTCCTCTTTGAGGATTTAATATCAATGCATTCTGAAGCTTACGATATTCCTCAGCGGTTAATAAAGAACTTATCTTTTTAGTAAAAATTGATGTCTCGATAATCTTCATAGAGCAAATATACCCCAATGAACGATAGATATCAAATTATGTATTATTCCTTAACATCTGGGATTATGATGAAAATTCTGCTGCACGCACAGTTGATAATTTTATTGTTGAGCTGAGGAACAAAATTGAAAATGATCCAAACCACCCGCAAATTATTTTAACTGTTCACGGGATTGGGTATAAGCTGGTGAGTTGAAAAAGTGTAACGGCGTTGTTGCTAAGCCGCCGCCCATAACAGCAATGTCGATTTAATTAGTAAATTTTATAACTAAAAAAAATCATTCACAGAAAGAAAACCTTGAACAAGAAACTAAGCACGGAATGACAAACCCTAAAATTCCAAAATTGCCAAGAGCGAAATCGCTGTCGACTTGAGCCGCGGGTTATATGGCTTTTAAGGATAATCAAAATAATCTTCTTTTACTTTTTGCCAATTGCCGTTTATAAGTTTGTGAGTAGAACTTCTAAATTTCCATTCTCCGTTGATTTCAACTTGTTCTGTTTCGGAAGTTTCAATTAACACCAGATGATTATCATTGACTTTATAAGTGCTTTCTGAACCACACATTCCCACACAGCCTCCTTGACAACCAGTTGATATGGTAGAGTCTCTTGAATTAAAATCTAAATTACAAACTAATGAATCTGAAAATTCTTGATTTATTTCAAAAGTATTATTTGCCGGATTAAAAATCCAGAAGTGATAACCCGGTTGAGCCTTAACATCTCTATTAATAACAGTCCAAAAATCAAGATAACCATCAAAATTAAAATCACCGAATTCATGGTCTGGCCAATAGACAAAATCATAAACTGTATCTACAACTTGTGTAAATAAAGATTTATCATTCAGATTTAAAAATTTAAATTCATATAAACTTGAACTAGTTTTTTCATTATCTAATTCGAAAATTTTAAACTTACCAATGAGAATTGGAATGCTTTGATTTAAGGAAACTTGATATGTTGAATCATATAGAATTTTAACAGTCTGATTTCCATTTGTTTGAGATAGAATCAGCTTATGAAAAAAAATCAAAACAAAACTTGTAATAATTAATTTATTCATTTTGTTTAAATATCTGCCATATAACGACTTGCCGATAAGCCGACGCCCAGAACAGCAATGCAGTTTAAAACGACAAAGCCAAAAATTTAGCAAACTGCACTTATCTTTCTTTGCAAGTGCAGTTTGCAACAATGTTAATTAATAGAACTACTTAGAACAAAAAACTTAAAACGGAACAACAAAGCCAAAAATTTAAAAACTGCCAAGCCTGCCTGTCGGCAGACAGGTGCGAAAAGGCAGTCGGGTTGATTGGCTGGTTAGGTTGAACATATAAAAAATTAAAGAGATATTCCTGTTTTCTCATTCAATAAAGGACCAAATGATCCTTTTTGTAAAAAGAAATCAATTAAATATCGATGTCCTTTCTCAATTTTAATATTAAACAATATTGCTTTATCAAATCCTATACAAGAAGCTTTAATATTATAAATGCCAGGTGGAATTTTTGACATTTTATAATTTCCATTGTAATCTACTGCAGCTCCAATCAAAGTTGAATCAATAATTATATTAGCATTAATAACCGGTTCGTTAGTGTCTTTAGCAACAACCCTTCCAAATATTACAGAGTTATCATCAAGATTGACATCAAGTTTACCAGAATAAAGTAAAACCGCTTCAGAATTACTTGCACAACTCGATAATAATAAGCTTGATAATATTATGAATAAATAAAATTTGATCATCTCTTAGAATGAAATTATTACTTCAACCTAACGACGTTGTTGCTAAGCCGCCGCCCAAAACAACAATGCCAAATTTATTAATTAATATTAATGTTTATAAAAACTTTTTACTATTCAACTAAGTTGAACAAGTTTGTTATAGCGGAGAACCAAAGATTAAAATTTGCAAAAAGCCGAATGCGTAAGAAGCGGTCGGCTTGAGCAACTTGTTATGCGTTTTTTGCTATTTATAAATTCTCCAACTATTTGATTCCCAAACCAAATTTCTTCCATCAAATAATTTATACTCTTTACCATCTCTAAACTTTTTTCTTTCAAAGAAGAACCTTTTAAAGAAAAAATTGAAAAATGATTCTGCATTATTATATAGTGATTCTATCTTGCTTAGCTTAAAAACTTTCTTTGCAGGTTTAACTTTGGATGTTGGTGAATAAAACCTAGTATTGCCAAAAGTTCCATCGGGAGAAATAGTGTATTGGGAATGATAAAATGAATTCCGAAGGTCAGCTTTAAGTAAATATTTTAAAATGCTTCCAATTTTAAGTTTGTTAGTTTTACAAAGAGTAGAAATCTCATCAATCTTTGAAGTTGGGCTTTCGCAGTAAAATGGTTTTCCATTTCTTGTAGTTTTAAATTCCCAATCAGGACTAAGATTATTTAGCAAGCGTAAAAGATTATAAATAATTATATATTGAAAATCATTTTCCATAACTCTACAATACATTTGAATTAATATTCTTGTCCTTTGTCTTTGATTAGAATCATATTGGTCTAACAATATTGTAAATTCACGCAAATAATCTACTAGCTCTTCAAGTTCATTATCAAATGCAAAAGTTTGAAACTGATTCGTGGGAACTTCTGATATTCCGCCGAAAGGAATAAATGCATTGATGGTTTTTTCCTTCAGTTGTGATATAGCAGAATCAAACAAATCATCAATCACATTTTGGATTTTTTCAGTTGATATATCCATAATCTGCTTATTTAATTTTTACGTGGTCACCAAAATCACGACCATAATATTCTAATAATTTTCTTACGCATAGATTTGTGTATTTTTCATAGGCATCTCTGCCAGCACCAATATAACCTTCCCAAATAGTATTAAAATTACCTTCTTTAGCGGATTCTACATCATAGAGATCTAAATAAACTTTTTTTACTGTATATGAATATGTATATGGTATTGTTGTTGTGCCACTTGTAGTTTCTTTGTATTTAGTATTACCAATTTTACCAGTGGTTGTTGTAGTTGAAGGTAGCGAATAAAATGAACTTATATCACTTGTTTTTTCATCCAAAGAAAAAAACAATATTTTATCAGCAATAGGCGCATCATCAATAATTTGAAATCCAATGCTATCCATTTCGTGTTTCAATAAGCGATAAAAGTTTCTCTCAGTAAGTGACGCATTATCAGGAAGATAAATAAATATCTTATCTTTGAAAGAAAATGAATAATCTGGGTCAATTTGTGAATGAATATATATTGAAGGTCCACAACCAATAAAGAATATCGGAAAGAGAAAAAGAAAAACTATTATTGTCTTTTTCATTTCTAACCTCGTATATTTTTGAAACGCATAACTATTACTTATACTGAACTGAATTATTATCTAAGGAAGATATATATGCGTGCAGTTGCATATCTACGTTCCTAATTCTTAGATTTTTATACATAAAGCAAATATTTAAAAATATCCTCTGCATATCTATCATCCTTGTGTTCGCTGGATAAAAATACATCCCACAAGTATAGATCAGGATTTCATCGCATCTGCTATAAACGAAAAACTAATTCAGAGTTATTTCAAAATTACAACAGCAACTTAGACAACACTAAATAAAGAGTAAAGCTATGGCGAGAGAAAATTAATAGCCACGAGCTTCAGCTCGTGGTAGAGTGAACGCCAGCAAAATTGGCTTTAGCCAAAATATTAGCAAGAATTGGGCTGAAGTCCGGATTATTCTTTAAACCAGTCCTTTAGTCCACGACTTGAAAGTCGTGGCAATTAAAGCTTCGAAGCACCTATCCTTGACAACTTTTTACAATTCCTTACTTTACCATGACCCGTGTTGCACTTCAAAAGAGTAGTTTTCAAGTGGAAATTAAATGAATATTAACCACAATAAAAAGTCCGTCGAGACTCCGTCTCGCCGAGACAAGGAGGAAAATCAAATGTTGAACAAAGTGAAATCCCGTCTTTCGGGAAAAGCAACCAAAACTTTCTTCACCGCAGTTCTTCTGACAGCAGTTTTAACAAGCTCGGGGCATACGCAGTTAAATTCTATAAAAGACATCACTGATCATAAGTATGCATTAGAAAATCTTATAGCTGGTATTCATTCAGAAAATGATGGAGTAAGAAGAAATTCAATATACTTCGCTGGTTATTATAAAATACTTGAAACAGAAGATGCACTTATAGATCAGCTTAATAATGAAAAAGATCCAAGCACAAGAATATTAATTGCACTTGTTCTTTACGAATTGGGCAGCGAAGAAGGATTGCTCGAAGTAAAAAATCTTTCACTTAATGATGAGGATGCAAAGGTGCGAAGAATGGCTGTCCAGATCTATAATGAATATCTGGTTAATAGCTCAGGAAGTACAGTTTTCATCGCTGAGTAGTATCTTACAAATGAAATTTAAATATTTGTTAAAATGAAATTAATGTTGATTAAAAAATGTTGAACGTTGAACGAAGTGAAATCCCGACTTTCGGGAAAGAGAAATCCCGCTATGCAGGGAAAAAAATTACTATCAGTTTTGGAATTCTTTTATTAATTATTGCCGGATGCAAATCAGGCAACGATGATCAACAAGAGTTTGATACTAAAAACTTTTTCAGTGAGATGCACAAAATGGTCGGAGCTAATGCAAAAAATTATTTAGATCTTGAAGGAAACTGGAGATTTTCGATTGGTGATGATACAGCCTGGTCTTCCCCTGATTTTAATGATAATAACTGGGAAAAAATTAAAGTACCCGCTGCATGGGAAGATCAGGGATTTCACGGTTACAACGGTTTTGCATGGTACAGGAAAACATTTACTGTCCCAAAAGAATTAGTTGGAAGTAATTTTGTGCTTAGTGCCGGACTTATTGATGATGTTGACCAGACTTTTATAAACGGAAAACTTATCGGAATGTCAGGAGGCTTTCCACCACAGTATGCAACTGCTTACGACGCATACCGCGAATATTATATTTCAAAAGATTTTCTGAAGGAAGGAAAAAACACAATCGCAATTCGTGTTTATGATGCGCAGCTTGGCGGAGGAATTGTGAGCGGCACTGTCGGACTGTTAGCAATTCAATCAAATGCAGGACAAACATCTTTTCCTGATCTCGATATCGATCTTAGAGGGAAGTGGAAATTTAATACAGGTGATATCAGTGATTGGAAAAATCCTGGCTATGATGATAAATCCTGGACGGAAATATTTGTCCCGGCTTTCTGGGAAACACAGGGCTACAAAGATTATGATGGCTTTGCATGGTACAGATTGAAATTCACATTACCGGAAAAATATCTGAATCAAAAAATGGTTTTAATGCTTGGGAAGATTGATGATATTGACCAGGTTTTTATTAATGGAACATTTGTTGGCTCAACCGGTGATTGGAATTTTGATGTTGTGCCTAATAGCTTCAATCAGAATTATGAATGGGAAAAGAATCGTGGATATTATATTCCTGAAAACATTTTACTCCCCGGGAAAGAAAATGTTATTGCTGTTCGTGTTTATGATGGATTTATTGACGGTGGAATTTATAAAGGTCCAATCGGATTGATCACACAAAATAAATATCGTAAATATTAGAAGAGCAGAAGAGAATAGATTTATTGTAAAAATTTATTTTCAAACAAAATCCTAAAAGCCCTCCGATTATTTTAACAAATTAAATTTGAAACTCACCAATAGACTTTGTGGTTCTCCGTGTTACCTCTGTGTAACTCAGTGTAAATTTCTTTTGTTACACAGAGAACCTCAGAGAACGCACAGAGTTTCACTGAGAAATTTTCTGAACCGGTTCAATGATAAAATTTCTTTTGCAGGTGTTAATTAGAAATAACTGTTTGAATAATGGGGTAAAGCCTATTTAACTCCGAGCGTTATCAAAACGATTTTTACTAAACATTAAAAAAGTCATAATAATAAAAAACGATCCAAACAAAACATCAGAAGCATAATGTGCACCAATAACAACTCTGCTCAAAGCTAGAGCAACTGCCCAAAAGAAAATAAAAATAAACACTAAGTTTTTAATCCAAACTTTTTTATTTGAAAATAATATTAGGATTGGTAATAGTATCCAACCCATTGCTGCATGACCGGATGGAAAAGAATCAAATCCTGTAATTCCCTGAGGCAAATACCACGGAGTAAATTGTGAAAATGCTGAGTCGAGTTCTCTGAATCGGACTCTTCCCCAAAAATATTTTACAACCTGAATACAAATAACATATCCAAACAATGCAACCTCGACTACGACTTTAGCGAATTTTATTGCGATAGTGTTCGTTACTTCTTGTTTCTTTTTAATGAAAATAAAGATAATCAGGCTTATTACTGCTGATAATATTGCAAACAAAAGAAAATATGATGATGTGTAGTTTTCAAAAAAAATATCAAATAAATAAAAGATCAGACCAGCACTAACCAGGAAGAAAAAAATTTGTTTGAGATAAGACCAAAAATCAGTTTGTGATTTTATATGCGAGTAGTAAATAAAAACTCCGGAAAGTATGACTAATAATCCAGGAATCATACCATAATCCTGAAGAAATTTTGCCCATCCTGAATTTTGATTTACAATTTGTCTTGATATTTCCAGATCATAAATCCCAAAAATTACAGCGAGAATTATCCAAACAAGCAACAGCAGCAAATAATTAATTTTAATTTGTCCCATTTTTCTTTGTTCTAATACTGAATATCTTTTACATTGATTCCAAATATTTTACGCATTAAGTTGGATTAAAATACATCATATAAAAATAATAAATAATAATTCGGAGATATAAAGTGAAGATTGGATTTATCGGACTTGGCAAAATGGGATTGAATATGGTTCACAGACTTTTAAATGATAAACATCAGATTGTAGTTTATAATAAATCAAAAGAACCAATAAAAGAAGCAGAAAAACTCGGTGCTGTTGTCGCAAACTCTGTGGAAGAACTTATTGGAAAACTTGAAGGAAGAAAAGTAATCTGGCTGATGGTTCCTTCAGGTAAACCCGTTGATGAAAATATAGATGCAATTCTTCCTCATTTAAAGAAAGATGATATAATTATTGATGGAGGAAATTCGTATTTCAAAGAATCACAGCAAAGAGCAAAACTCTGTTCCCAGAAAGGAATTAATTATATAGATTGCGGAACAAGCGGAGGAGTTTGGGGATTGAAAGAAGGTTATTGTCTGATGTATGGCGGAAATAAAAATGCGGTTGATTTCTGTGAACCGATATTCAAAACTCTCGCACCTGAAAATGGTTATTTATATTGCGGCGAATCCGGCGCAGGACATTTCGTGAAAATGGTCCACAATGGAATTGAGTATGGAATGATGCAGGCTTATGCAGAAGGATTTGAGATACTTGAAAAATCAGAATTTAATATTGACTTGAAAGCAGTTTCTAATGTATGGCAGTATGGAAGTGTTGTTCGTTCCTGGCTTCTTGAACTTGCACACCTGGCATTAACAGATGATCCAAAACTTGAAAAGATTAAAGGATTTGTCCAAGACAGCGGTGAAGGCAGATGGACAGTTCAAACAGCAATTGATCTTGGTGTACCTGCTCACATCATTACTTCATCCCTGTTCAATAGATTTCAATCGCGACAGGATGATTCATTTGCGATGAAGATGCTGGCAGCACTACGGAATGAATTCGGCGGGCATGCTGTTAAAAAAAATTAACAAATGAAAAAAGAAAAATGAGAATACCTGAAAATCACATATTGGTAATATTCGGCGCTTCGGGAGATCTGGCGTACAGAAAATTAATTCCTGCAATTTATAATCTTCACAAGCAGAAACTCCTGCCTGAAAAATTTGAAGTGCTCGGTGCAAGTCGCACTGAACTATCTGATGAATCATTTAGAAAAAAAATGAAGGAAGGGATAAAACTATTTTCAAATTATAAAGATGATAATGAAGAAACATTAAATAATTTTCTGAAACAGCTTTTCTATATTAAACTTGATACTGATAAGCATGAAGACTTCAAAAAACTGAAATCTCATCTTGAAAAACTATTTGAAGATAAGCAAATAAACGGCAATACAATTTATTATCTCTCAACTCCGCCAAGTCTTTATGGAGTAATTCCAACTCTTCTCGGTGAAGTAGGTTTAAATAATCATAGCAACGGAAACTGGAAAAAACTTATTGTTGAAAAACCTTTTGGTTATGATCTTGATTCGGCACAGGAATTAAATAAAAAGTTGTCAAAATATTTTAAAGAAGATCAGATTTACAGAATAGATCATTATCTCGGGAAAGAAACTGTCCAGAACATTTTAGTAACTCGTTTTTCAAATGGAGTGTTTGAACCGCTTTGGAACAGGAATTATGTTGATCATGTTGAAATCACTTCAGTAGAAAATATTGGCATTGAAAACCGTGGTGGATATTATGATTCTTCAGGTGCATTAAGAGATATGGTTCAGAATCATCTTCTTCAACTAACAGGATTGATTGCTATGGAACCTCCATCTTCTTTCGATTCAAATGCTATCAGAAATGAAATGGTAAAAGTTTTTCAATCATTAAGACCATTTAGCAGCAAAGACATCCAGAAGAATTCAATCAGAGGTCAATATACAGCAGCCACTATCAAAGGGAAAAAAGTTCCCGGTTATCGTGAAGAGTTAAATGTGAATAAAGATTCACGGACTGAGTCGTACGTCGCAATAAAATTATTTATTGATAACTGGCGTTGGGGCGGAGTTCCGTTTTATATCCGCACCGGTAAAAGAATGCCGACAAAAGTAACTGAAGTTGTAATTCATTTTAAACAGACACCTCATTTTCTTTTTTCAAATCAGGATCAGGTTAACTCCTGTAATCAGCTTGTGCTTCGCATTCAACCGGATGAGGGTATGATATTTAAAATCGGGATGAAAGTTCCTGGTCAGGGATTTAATATTCAAACAGTCAATCTTGATTTTCATTACGCAGATCTTTCAAATACATATTTGCCAACAGCTTATGAAAGACTTCTTCACGATTGTATGATTGGTGATTCAACACTTTACCAGCGTGCTGATGCGGTGGAAGCAGCCTGGAAATTTGTTGATCCTATTTTGAAAGCCTGGGAAAGTGATGACAAGATTCCTCTTTATGGATATCCGGCAGGAACCTGGGGTCCTGAAAAAGCTGATGAAATGATTGAAGGAAAAAATATGACCTGGCGTCATCCGTGCAAAAATATTTCAGGGGATGGAATTTATTGCGAGCTTTAGTTTATGTTAAGAGTTTTTAAGAACAAAGAAGAATTATCATCTGAATTTTGTAATGAATTGCAGTGGATCAGTGTTAATAAAAAGAAGATATTCATAGCTCTTTCAGGCGGGAACACTCCTAAGATCATTTACGATAAACTTGCAAAAAACTATAAAGATAGTATTGACTGGTCGCGGGTTCATCTCTTCTGGAGTGATGAAAGATGTGTGCCTCCTGATGATGCTGAAAGTAATTATGGAATGACAAAAAAATATCTTCTTGATCACATTGAAATTCCGGAAGAAAATGTTCATCGGATTAAAGGAGAAAATGAACCAGAAGCTGAAGCGAAAAGATATTCTGACGAAATAGTAAATAAAGTCACCATTGCTAATGGTCTTCCCAAATTCGATCTTGTGATGCTGGGTTTAGGTGAAGATGGACATACAGCTTCAATTTTTCTTGATCAGATGCATTTGCTCAAATCGAAAAATATTTGTGATGTTGCAATTCATCCTTCATCCAAACAAAAAAGAATAACAATTACTGGTAAAGTGATAAACAATTCAGGAAGAGTTATTTTTTTAGTAACAGGAAAAAATAAAGCTGGTATCATAAAAAAAGTTATTGAAGAGAAAAAACAGATTTGTCCGGCTGAATTTATCAATCCTGTTAGTGGTGAATTATTGTATTTTTTAGATGCTGAAGCTTCATTACAATTGAATTCAGATGAGTCCGGTCAAATGAAAAATTATTAACTTTAAATGGTTAATTTGAACTGAAAAAATTTTAATCTTAATAAATTGAAGAGGAAAAATTATGACTAAGTTAAATCAATTAGAAAAACTGGGGCAATCAGTCTGGCTTGATTACATTGGCAGAAAACTTTTAACAAGCGGTGATCTGATAAAGCTGAGAGAAATGGGTGTAAGAGGGATGACTTCAAATCCTACAATATTTGATAAGGCAATCTCAAAAAGTTCTGACTATGATGAAGATATAAGAACGCTAATGTTGAAAGGATTCTCAGTTGAAGATATTCTGGAAAAGCTTACTTTGAAAGATATCGGGATTGCAGCCGATGAGATGCGAAAAGTTTATAATGAAACGGACGGAGACGATGGTTATATCAGTATTGAAGTCAATCCGCTTCTCGCAAATAATACTGAAGAAACGATCAGGCAGGCGAAGCATCTTTTCAAAGAATTAGGCAGACCAAATATTATGATAAAGATTCCCGGAACAGACGCAGGTATGCCTGCAATAACTGAAACACTTGCTTCAGGAATTAATGTTAACATAACATTAATATTTAGCACTGATAGCTATCGGAAAGTTGTTGAAGCATTTATGGCTGGTCTGGAAAAATACGATGCTGCTGGCGGCGATATTCGCAGACATGCATCAGTTGCTTCGTTCTTTGTGAGCCGTGTTGATACTGCTGTAGATAAAGAACTTGAAGCAAAAGGTAATAAAGATCTTTTAGGAAAAATTGCTGTTGCAAATTCAAAAATAGCTTTTGAAATTTCGGAGGAGATGTTCAGCAGTGAACGTTGGGAAAACCTTGCAGCAAAAGGTGCCCGAAAACAAAAACTACTTTGGGCCAGCAGCAGCACCAAAAATCCGAACTATTCTGATGTACTTTATATTGACGAGTTAATAGGAAACGATACTATAAATACAATGACAATCGATTCTATAAATGCATTTATTGATCATGGTAAAGTTGAACTTACTTTAAATAAAGGAATTGGTGAAGCGAAATCTCAACTGAAAAAATTAAAAGAACTCGGAATAGATTTGAATAAAATAACGGATACGCTTTTAAATGATGGTGTGAAAGCTTTTTCTCATTCATTTGAATCACTGCTCGAAAGTTTGAAGCAGAAAGTGAAAAAGTTTAAAGCTGAGGTCAGTGTATGAAGTATGATCTTGGTCTGTATTCCGGTGTAGTTAAAGAAAAAATTGAACAGCTAAACAGTGAACGAATAATAGAAAGAATATGGGAAAAAGATTTTACTGTTTGGGGAAACGAACCAACTGAGATATCGAATCGGCTTGGCTGGCTCGATTGCAGTGAAGTTACAAAAGAATCTTTTGCCGAGATTAAATCCTTTGTTGATGATGTACGGAAAGAAGGATTCACCGATGCACTTTTGATGGGAATGGGTGGATCGAGTTTGGCTCCTGAAGTTTTTCGATTAACCTTCGAAGTTAAAAAAGATTATCTTGATCTTCATGTTTTAGACAGCACACACCCGGAAGCAATTTCCGAATTCGAAAAAAAACTTCATCCCGGGAAAACATTATATATTGTTTCAACAAAATCAGGCGGAACGGTTGAGACAATGTCCTTTATGAAATATTTTTTTAACACCGTATCAAAGAAACTCGGTAAAGAAAAAGTTTCTAAACACTTTATTGCAATAACTGATCCTGGAAGCGGATTAGAGGAAATTGCAAAGAAATTGAAATTCAGAAAAATATTTTTAAACGATCCTGATATCGGTGGAAGATTTTCAGCGCTTTCACTTTTCGGAATAGTTCCGGCAGCATTAGTCGGTGTTGATATTGAAAAGTTATTTGATGAATTATTAAATATGGAAAATGAAAGTAAGCTTATAGCCGTAGAAAAAAATTCGAGCGCAGTACTCGGCATAATTCTCGGTTCGCTTGCCAATGCAACCGTTGATAAAGTTACAATCATTACTTCACCGAAGATACAGCATCTTGGTGGCTGGCTTGAACAATTAATTGCTGAAAGCACAGGAAAAAACGGTAAAGGGATACTGCCTGTAGATCTTGAACCATCTGCTTCAGTTAACAGTTACGGCAAAGACAGAATATTTGTTTATTTAAAAATTGAAGGTGACAATGAATTCGATGATAGAATAAATAAATTAAAAAAAGCCGGCTTTCCTACAATTGAATTTTCGATGAATAATATTTATCAACTTGGTGCTGAATTTTTCAGATGGGAATTTGCAATTTCTGTTGCAGGACATTTGATCGGGATCCAGCCTTTTGATCAGCCAAATGTTGAGTCAGCTAAAATAATCGCAAGAACAATGGTAAAAGAATTTCAGGAAAATGGAAAACTTCCTGAGTTGAAAAATGAAATGTCTCAACAATCCATTTCATCATTCCTTTCAACTACAAAAAGCGGTCAAAATTATATGGCTATTCAGGCTTATATAAAACCTGATAAAAAAAGCTGGCAGCAGCTTCAATCATTAAGATTAAAAATTTTAGAGAAATATAAAGTTGCTACAACTCTTGGTTATGGTCCAAGATATCTTCATTCAACTGGTCAGTTGCATAAAGGAGATTCTGGAAACGGATTTTTCATTCAGTTTATTTCTGAAATTCAAAATGATTTACCAATACCGGATGAAGCCGGAAGCAATCGTTCTTCAATTTCTTTCGGAACATTGATTAAAGCTCAGGCACTGGGAGACAGACAGGTATTAATCGATAATAAAAGAAAAGTTCTAACGATTAACCTTGGTAAAGATATTATTGAGTCAGTATCGAAGATAGTAGTTTAAGCTCCGTTAATTACCAGAACGGGGCAAGTACAATTGTTCAGTATTCTTTCAACTCTTGGACCGAGATATAATTTATCTGTACCTGGTCTTACATCTGTTCCCAAAATTATTAAGTCAAAATTCTTTTCACGCGACATTTTCAATATAACTTTATCAGGATCTTCACCGATTTCAACTTCGGTGAAAGTATTAACATTAAGTGATTCACCAAGTTTTTTCAATTCGTTTACAATCTGATAAGCAAAAGATAATCTGCGTTCCGTCACGCTTCCTTCAATATCGAGAGAGGCAAAACTATCTTTACTTTCAACAACATTTAGAATGTGAACCTGATCATAATCGTGATAAGCAATTCCAAATGCAACTTCGGCGGCTCTCTTTGATGCAACACTGCCGTTTGTTGGCACAAGGATTCTGCTTGGTCTCCAGTCTTCATCAACATTTCTGCTTTGAACGATTATACTCGGACAAGGTGATAGACGAACAAGATTATCTACAATTGAATTGAAAAGCATTTCAGAATTTTTTTGTTTCTCAGTTGCACCAACTAAAAGCAAATCATAATCTTTCCGCACTTCTTCAAGAATACTTTCAAGTCTGTTTTTACTTTCAATAATTTTTTTACTAACAGGGAATTTGTTGAAAAACCCTGCAAGCGTATTCAGGAATTGCTGACTTTTCGTTTTGTCTTTTTCTTCAGAAATGGTAAACAGAGTTACATCAATTTTTGTTTTTCTTCCGATTCGTTCAAGTATTCTTGCCTCAATCATTTTTGAAAGAGTAACATTACTTGTATCTCTTGTTCTTACAGGCAAAAGCACCCGATGAATTCTGTTGAGAATATTATCTCGTAGAAGTTCTTCCTTTTGAAGTCTTTTTAATTCCTCATCTTCAATTTTGACATGACTCAGCGTCCATCTTAACATAACAGGAGCCATAAGAGAAGTGACAACTGCGGTAATAATTATTAAGGAATAAATTTCCTGTGAAAGGATACCGAATGATAGACCGATAGTTGCAACAATTATTTGAATAGCACCTCTTGCGTTCAAACCAGCGCCAAAACTCAATGCAGTCCAGTGATCGGTTTTTGTCAATAGCCTTGAACCCAGGTACGTTCCAATTATTTTACTAAGTACTGCAACAACTATTAAACAAATACCAATAAGAAGAAGATCGGTTCTGAATAAATAAAGAACATTTACCTTCAAACCGGCGCCAGCGAAAAATATTGGAGCAAAAATTCCAAAGGTGATGCCTTCAATTTTCTCAATTGAATCTTTTGGAATCGAAGGAAGCTGGGCTATTATCATTCCTGCAACAAATGCACCCAGTACGGCTTCAAGATGAATAGCTTGAGCAATCGCACCTACTGCAAAAGTAAAAACAATCACAAGTGTCAGGATTTTATCCCTGGAAGATATTTTGCTAAGTGTGAATGATATCAAATATTTTATAATCAGCTTTCCAAAATAGAAGCTCAGTATTACAAATAATATTACTTTCCCGAATGAATAAGCTATTGTACTGGCTGTGATCGCTCCTCCACCAATTAAGCCGAGGACAATGGATAAAACTATCCAGGCTGTGGTATCATCAATCATTCCTGCTGCAATTGTAATCTGACCAATATCTCGTCTGATTAATTTTAGATCAATTAAAACTTTCGCAATAACCGGTATTGACGAAACTGATATAGCAGTAGCAAAGAACAATTCGAAAACAATTCTCTGAGAGGAATCTGCAAGAAAATGATCGGGTATATATTTGCTGAAAATATACCCGGCAGCAAAAGGAATGAGCAATCCTCCGAATGCTGCTGCTGCTGCTTTTTTAGAATGATGCTTTATAAGTACAAGATCAGTTTCAAGACCGGTAATAAGCAGGAGAAAGATTGCACCAATTAATGTTATAACTTCAAACAGATTAATTTGTACCGGAGTTGTTGGTACAATCCAGTTTTCAATAACCGGAAACAGACTTCCCAGAAGTGAAGGACCAAGAACTATCCCTGCCAATATTTCACCAAGTACTGCAGGTTGACCAACTTTTTGAGAAAGTTCACCAAAAATTCTTGCAGTGAACAATAGTACAGCTATCTGAATCAATAGTTTCAGAATATCATTGTTGAAAGCTGCGTGTATTATTTCGATCGGAATAGTCATTCAGCTAAAAGTGTATAATCTTAAGTAAATCGTAATTTTTTTTTCGTGAAGCTACTCAAAATCGCACTTAATCGAAAGAATTATCAGGGGAAATTTCTCTCCGGATTTTAATGCTGATTAGGGGCATTGACATTTTTAGAATCTATCGTATATTTACGATGAACGATTGAGGAGTTATTAATGGCAGTTTCAAAAAAGAATGAATTTACACAAGAAGATATCTGGCTGGCTGATGTAGCAAAAGCTCTTTCTCATCCGGCAAGAATCAGAATTCTAAAAATTTTAAATGAGATGGAATCCTGTATGGTTGGGAATATTGTTGATCAGTTACCACTTGCACAAGCTACTGTATCTCAGCATCTAAAAGAACTCAAGAGAGTTGGATTAATCCAGGGTGAAATCGACGGACCAAAAATCTGTTACTGCGTAAACAATAAGAATTTACTGAAAGCCAAAACAGCTTTGGATAAAATGTTTACAAAAATTGGTTGTTGTTAATCAGCTTATAGGATTACACGATTTCAAGAATTCAAATTTGCAGGTTTACACGATCATTCTTTAAAGAATTTATTATCATAAAAATAAAAGGAGTAAAAAATGAAAAACCCGAATGAACCAAAAAAAAATGTCCATGAGAAAAATGAACAGAGTGAAAAATCAAATGATTCTTCTAACTGTTGTGGACCTACTTGCTGCAGTAGTTCAGATAAAAACGATTCTCGGAGAAAGGGTAAATAAAATGGGAACAGCCAAAGAATTAAAACAAACCGTAAAGGAAAAATACGGCGAAATAGCTGTGAAGAATCAAACAGGTTGTGGATGCGGCTGCGGCTCAAAATCGAATAAAATAGTTGGTTACACAGTAATGCAGGACAATTATACAAATCTTGAAGGTTATATTGCCGAAGCTGATCTTGGACTTGGTTGTGGTGTTCCAACCGAGTATGCAGGAATAAAAAAAGGTGATACAGTCGTTGACCTTGGCAGCGGTGCAGGAAACGATGTCTTTGTTGCAAGAGCAATTGTGGGAGATGAAGGTAAAGTTATAGGTATTGATTTCACTTTGGAAATGATTGGTAAAGCGATGGCTAATAAATTAAAAGTTGGTTTTGACAATGTTGATTTTAAACTCGGAGAAATCGAAAATATCCCGTTTGCAGATAATGCAGCGGATGTTGTTATCAGCAATTGCGTTCTAAATCTTGTTCCCGATAAACGAAAAGCATTCGCTGAGATTTACAGGATATTAAAACCTGAGGCTCATTTCTGTGTTTCTGATATTGTGATAAAGGGCGAGTTACCTGAAGAATTAAAAAAGTCAGCAGAAATGTACGCTGGTTGTGTTGCTGGTGCACTTCAGCAGGACGAGTATATTGGAATAATCAAAGAAACCGGTTTTAATAATGTTCAGATTAAAAAAACTAAAGTGATAGAAATTCCTGATGATGTGTTAAAAGAATATTTAAGTGATTCTGAAATCGAAAAGTTCAGAAATAATAAAGTTGGAATATTCAGCATAACAGTTGTCGGATATAAGAATTGAAGATTTTAATTTTATGCACAGGAAATTCTTGTCGCAGTCAGATGGCGGAAGGATTTCTTAAATCATTCGATAAAAAACTTGAAGTGTATTCTGCCGGTACAAGTCCGGCTGAAAAAGTAAATCCTTTTGCCATCAAAGCAATGAAGGAAATCGGTATTGATATCAGCAAAGGTATCGCTGAAAATGTTGATAAATATTTACATCAATCTTTTGATTACTTAATTACAGTTTGTGATAATGCAAAAGAGACCTGTCCTGTTTTTATTGGAAATGTAAAGTATCGATTGCATATCGGCTTTGACGATCCTGCAGATGCAGTTGGAACGGAAGAAGAAATTATTTGCGTTTACAGAAGAGTCAGGGATGAAATCAAAAAAGATTTTTATGAGTTGTATCTGAAAAAACTAAAACAAAAATGTGATCAATAACTAAAAGATTTTCTTTTATCTATCGCTATTCGATTTTGTGGGAATAAAGATACCGCTGTTTCTGTACTTTGTGATAATGTTCCTTGTTTCATTTTATCTGTGAAAAAAATGGTGATGTGTAAAACAGCAGCTCTCTCATTCATTTAATCAAGCAACAATTGTGAGCTTTCCATTGCAGTTATCACCATAATTAAAATTGCAGTATTTGAAATAAATTCAGATGAATCATTTGCTGCTTTTATATTCCACCGGATTAATGACCAGTTTAAGTTGTATTGGTTGATGTTGTGTTATGTGTTTAGATAAAATATTTTATTTATAAACCAGATTTAAAAAGAAAAATATTTATTTCTTATCTGTCAACAATTTATTCTTTCACTTTATTTCTATTTATTAAGTATTTGTAAATAGAAAATCATCACCGCAGTTCAGCAATCTTTTTATCGAGAATCAATTTCCTGATTATTAGAAATATTCATTCCTTTAGTCATAGAAAATTCTATGGGTGAACATCATTTCTTTTATTTTCCATTGGTTCACTAAAGTTTATTCTTCGCTTCAACAAGTCTGAGTTCAAAATTTTCCGGGCACAGTAGTTGAAACTTTTCAATTGTTGAAGAAAGTGAACAGATGGAAAAACTAAACAATCACTCATTATTTCTCCTTTCACTTAATCGTTTCTGCTATGATGTTGGAAGAATCATATCCAGAAAATATCATCTTTCAGTAAATGAAAGAAATGCTCTCATTATTCTATCCAATCTTGAAATTAGTTCAGTCAAAGAATTATCCGGGCATCTATCAATTTCAAAAACCAACACTTCCAAAGTCCTTAGTTCACTTGAAAAGAAAGCTTTCGTTCTCAGAATATTCGATAAAAAAGATAAAAGATTTGTCCAGCTTCTTTTAACTGAGCAGGGTAAACTGACTTCAGATCAGGTTGCCAATGAAATAAATGAGTTGTTAATAAAAAGACTTTCTATGGTACCTGGAGAATTGGGTGAAAATTTTAAAAAACTTATTGATGAAAATCACGAGCTAATTAATTATCATACTTTCAAAACAAAAAATCAAAGATAGGAGTTCTTTATGGATAACAACCTTACAAGAAAAGATTTTTTATTAAAATCTTCGAAAGCAGCAGTGGGTATAACTGCAATTGCCGGTGCAACAAGCCTGATAACAACTGCTGTAAATGCGAAACCACCTGTAACACCCTGGCCTTGGCCATATACACAATTAGATCCTGAAGCGGTAAGAATTCAAGCACATAATCTTTATTGGAATGGTAAAGACTGCTGTGCGGGAGTTTTCGGCGCCATAGTTCAAGCACTTGCAACAGCAATTGGCGAACCCTGGGCAAGTCTTCCAATGGAAATAATGCTTTATGGTCGTGGTGGAGTTTCCGGATGGGGAACTCTTTGCGGTGCAATAAATGGAGGTTTGGCACTTATAAGTTTAGCTACAGAAAAAACGCCGTCCGGTGCACTATTAACAGAACTTCAAGGATGGTACACAGAAGCAGAGTTACCCTCTGATGAAGCTAACCAGATTGGTGTTAGTGGTGGTTACCTGGTACACAATTTTGATGGAGATCTGGTGCAAAATATTTCCGGAAGCCCTTTGTGTCATACATCTGTTACTGAATGGTGTATAGCTGCTAATAAGAAAGTGAGTGATGTGGAAAGGAAAGAAAGATGTGCACGTATTGCGGGAGATTGTGCTGCAAAAACAGTTAAAATACTTAACGAATTCTTTGCTGGAACATTTGTACCATCTTATGTTGATCCAGCCTCTGTTACTGCATGTTTAAGCTGTCATGGTTCAACCGGGTTCAACAATGTAATGACAAGAATGGATTGTCAGCCATGTCACGGTGACCCACACAATCCACAAGCAGTCGAGACTCTTATTGGGTCTGCAAACGCATTTGAATTGAGTCAAAATTATCCAAATCCATTTAACCCAAATACTAAAATTCAGTTCGCGGTTTCTGAAACTGAAAAAGTTAGCCTCGCAGTTTATGACATTCAAGGAAGATTGATTAGAAATTTAGTTGATCATGAATTGTATCAAAGAGGAAAGTATGAAGTAACCTGGGATGGACGTGATAGTAAAGGTAACATTGTTGCAAGCGGAGTTTATTTTGCCAAGATGCATGCTGGAAAATTTGCAAATACTAAAAAGATGATAATGAACAAATAGTTTAAATGATATAATTGATCAGGTGCTTAAGTATTTTATTTATACATAAGCACCTGATGTTTTATTGAAAGCCTCGTTCCACTCTGAATAATGAAATTTTAACCAGCTTATCTATTTCCTTAATGATAATGTATTGCCTCGATTAACCATTGTGACACCAATTAAAATTAAACTTGAAGCGACAAAAACTGTGATAGTCAGCGGTTCATTTAGAATGTACCATCCCAAAAAAATTGCGATGATGGGATTGATATAAGCATAAGTTGAAAGCAACGAAAGCGGAAGTTTTGTAACTGAATAAATGTATGAAGCATAACCGATTATTGACCCAAAAATTATCAGGTAAGCAAAAGCCAGCACCCCGTTCTGTGTAAGATGAAAACTATTTTGTTCACCAAGAATTAAACCCAGTGCGGTCTGTAATATTCCGGCAATCAGCATTTGTATTGAGGCGCCCATCATAGGTTTAACATCGGATTTTTTATATTTCCAGTATATGCTGCCCGCTGCCCATGCAATCACAGCACCGAGCAAACACAAACCACCAAGCACTACATTAAATTCCAAAGAGATTTTCAAGTCTTCTGCAAATATTAAAACAACTCCTGCTGAACCTAAAAATAATCCGGTAATTATAAATAAATTTATTTTTGGTTTGTTAGGAAGAAAAAATTCAATACCAACAACCCAAAATGGAAGTGTGCTGAGAATGAGTGCGGTTAATCCACTTGGCAGCCATTGTTCAGCAACAACTACCAAACCGTTTCCGAGTCCGAGCAGCAAAATCCCGACTATCGCGAGCTGCTTCAAATCTTTTAATCTAGGGAACTTATATTGCCTCAGTTTTAAAAATACTGTCATCAACAATCCAGCAATAATCCACCTCAAGCCAGCAAATAACATTGGTGGTAAATCATTAACCCCAACTCTGATTGCTAAATAAGTAGTTCCCCACACTATACAAATTGTTAACCAGGCAAGATAAGCTTTTAATCCGTACTTCTCGTGCATTTGATATGATACTTAATTTATTAATGGCTGTAAAAATAGACTAATAACTTCAAGCAGCAATCTACATTTGATGACCGGTTGAGTGGTTGTTATCCTTATCACATATTTAAAGTGAACATTCGGTTTGTTTGTCTTATTTTATCTTTAATTACCATTCACATTCTATCTTTGGCTTGTTTAGCCAAGCCGAGTTCGGTAATTTTCTAAACACAAATATTATAATTAATTGAAATCCCCACGGAGAATAAAATGACCACAATTATTGATGTAATTGCAAGAGAAATACTTGATTCAAGAGGTAATCCCACAGTAGAAGTTGAAGTGATGCTTGAAGGCGGAGTTATCGGAAGAGCTGCCGTTCCAAGCGGTGCATCAACCGGTGAACACGAGGCTGTTGAATTACGTGACGGTGATAAAAATCGTTATAACGGCAAAGGAGTTCAAAAAGCAGTTGAGAATGTAAATGAAAAAATAGCAGATCAAATAATTGAACTTGATGCTTCTGATCAGGTATCGATTGATAATCTTTTAATTGATCTTGATGGAACGGAAAACAAATCAAACTTTGGCGCTAATGCAATTCTTGGAGTTTCACTTGCTTGTGCAAAAGCTTCTGCTGCTTCTCTTGATCTCCCGCTTTATAGATATATCGGAGGAACAAATGCAAAAACTTTGCCTGTTCCGATGATGAATATTTTAAACGGCGGAAAACATGCTGATAATAATGTTGACTTCCAGGAATTTATGGTTATGCCTGTTGGTGCACCAAGTTTTGCTGAAGCCTTGAGAATGGGTACGGAAACTTTTCATGCTTTAAAATCCGTTCTTTCAAAAAAAGGCTACAACACAGCCGTTGGTGATGAAGGTGGTTTCGCACCAAATCTCAGATCGAATGAAGAAGCAATTGAAGTAATTCTAGAAGCAATTCAGAAAACTGGTTACAAGATTGGTGATGAAATTGCAATTGCTCTCGATCCTGCTGCAAGTGAGTTCTTCATTAAAGAAAGAAATGCATATCATCTATTTAAATCCGCGCCAAATCAGGAAATCCCGATTGAGAAAATGGTTGACTATTGGGCTGGATGGGCAAGTAAATATCCAATCGTGTCAATTGAAGATGGTCTTGCTGAAGATGACTGGAACGGCTGGAGATTACTTACTGAAAAAATCGGAGATAAAATTCAGCTTGTTGGTGACGATCTTTTTGTAACAAACACAAACAGACTTGCAAAAGGAATTGAGCTCGGTGTGGCGAATTCAATTCTGATAAAAGTTAATCAGATTGGAACTTTAACTGAAACACTCGATGCAATTGAACTTGCAAAAATAAATGGCTACACAAGTGTTATCAGTCATCGCTCCGGTGAAACCGAAGATACAACGATTGCTGACATTGCGGTTGCAACCAATTCCGGTCAGATAAAAACAGGTTCTGCATCCAGAACTGATCGCATTGCTAAATACAATCAACTGCTTCGGATTGAAGAAGAACTGGATGCAACAGCGGTTTACCCAGGACTTGATGCACTGAATTACAATATGTAATTCCTCAGCCCGGTTGATTGAATTCTGCCGGGCATTTTTATCTTTAATAAAATTATAGTTGAAAAAAATACACACCATAAAAAGGTCGATTTATGAAAAACAATTATCTCCAGTACTGTAACAACATAATCAAAAAAAACAAGATAGAATTCATTGATCTTAAAGCGATAGATCTGGTTGGAAGATTACATCATATCACACTTCCATATTATCCGAATATTCTTGAGAAACTATTGAGTGAGGGTGTAGGATTCGATGGTTCGAGCTACGGTTTTAGAAAAGTTGAGAACAGTGATATGATACTTATTCCTGATCTTTCAACTGCGAAAATAGATCCATTTCGGGATGCACCAACTTTAAGTTTCTATTCACATATTGTTTTAACGGATGCTAAACGGACTCCTTTTAATCAGGATGGAAGATTTATTGCAAGGAAAGCAGAAGAGCTTCTGAAAAAAACTACCGGGGCAGAGCATTCATGGTGGGGACCAGAATTTGAGTTTTATATCTTCTCCAAAGTTGAATTCGATACAAGAACGGCATCATCTTTTTACAGAGTTGAACACGCTGAAGAGTTTTATAAAAAAGCTTACCACGCTGCAAATCCATTTGATGAGTATGATGATTTCAGAGATGAGCTGACAAAACTTTTAATTCATCAAGGTGTAAAAGTTAAATATCATCATCACGAAGTAGGTGAACGTGGTCAGCAGGAAATTGAAACATATTTCTCCACGTTACTTGACTCTGGTGATAACATTGTAACCACAAAATATATTCTGTTCAACTTTGCGAAACAGAAAGGATTGTACATTACCTTTATGCCGAAACCGATGTACCAGCAAGCCGGGAACGGTATGCATCTTCATTTATATCTTACCAAAAAAGGAAAGAATGCTTTCTATAAAAAAGGCGAGTATGGTAACATCAACGAGCTTGGAAGATTTTTTATTGGCGGACTTTTAAAACATGGTCCGGCACTTTCTGCTTTTACAAATCCAAGTACTAACTCATACAAACGATTAGTACCAGGTTTTGAAGCACCTGTCGCATTGACTTACGGACAGGGTAATCGTGCATCCGCAGTACGAATTCCGAAATACATTTCTAATCCTGATGAAACCAGGTTTGAGTATCGTCCACCAGATGCAACTGCAAATCCGTATTTATGTTTAGTCGCAATGCTTCTTGCCGGAATAGATGGTGTTGTAAACAAAATCGATCCGGTTAAAGAAGGATTCGGACCTATCGATAAAAACTTTCTGGCAGATGACTACAAAGGTAAAATTCATTTTCTTCCGAGAAATCTTGCTGAAGCCTTGGATGCTTTGGAAGCAGATAACGACTTTTTACATCGCGGCGGAATTTTTACAGATGAACTTCTTGATCAATGGGTGAAGATAAAGAATGAAGAAATTCATTCTATTGGTACGATGCCGCATCCGTTTGAATATAAGATGTATTTTAATCTTTAATGTTTTGTGGTGAAAAATATTTTAAATATTTTTTATTTCAATTGACTGAACAGAATTTTTTAATAAAAATTATCTTATTTAAGTTTAGCCCGCTTTTTTATGCGGGCTTTATTAATTTTAGTCTTTCTTTTAAAATATGAGTGAAAATATTTGAACTTTGTTGGTGAATTAGCAGCACTCGCAACAGCTTTTTGTTGGGCTATAACTTCGTATGCATTTACAAATGCATCAAGAAGAGTCGGTGCAATTCAGGTCAATATTGATCGAATGGCATTCGCAAGCATTCTGCTTTTTCTTATCATTTTCGTTTCCGGCATCAGTCTGCATTTATCTTTCAACCAGATTTCAAATCTTGTAATCAGCGGAATACTTGGTTTGGTTCTGGGCGATTCATTTCTGTTTAAATCTTTTCAATTAATTGGCGCACGGCTTGGTATAATTTTAATGGCATCTGTTCCCGTTCTTAGTTCCATACTTGCATTCTTCTTTTTGAATGAAGTTATTTCATATCTTGGAATGTTCGGAATGGTTTTAACGATTGCAGGAATATTGATTGTTGTATCAGAAAAAAAAACAGGTGAGACGAACAGTATTACTTTTAACAAACTTGGAATATTTTACGGATTTCTTGGTGCACTTGGTCAGGCAAGCGGATTAATATTCGCAAAGTTTGCTTTTTTAGAAAACGCGGCACTTAACGGGCAGGGTGGAGAACTGAATGGATTTGCAGCCAGCTTTATAAGATTATTTTCCGCATCAATAATTATTCTTCCTTTAGCTTCTATGTTCAAAAGATATAAAAATCCAATTAGGATTTATTCCAAAGACAAATACTCTGCGAAAGTAATTTTAATTGGAACCATATTCGGACCTGTGCTCGGAATTACAGGAAGCCTTATAGCAATTGCGTATGCAAAAGTTGGAATTGCTTCAACATTAATGGCAACAATGCCTATAATTATGTTACCCATCTCAAGATTTTATTTTAATGAAAAGCTGGATTGGAAAGCAATTGCAGGTGCATTTGTGGCAGTAATTGGTGCAGCGATAATTTTTTTAAGGTGAGATAGAGGTGATAGCTCTTAATGAGAATTGATTATCTTACCTTTATTCAATAATTTTAAATAAATAATTGGAGCATATAAATGTTATTAGAATATATAAACAAAGCGATGATAAAAGCGCATTATGAAATTCTTCAAGATGATCGATCTTATTATGGTGAAATTCCTGGATTTGAAGGCGTCTATGCTAGTGCTTCTGATCTTGAAACATGTCGGAATGAATTAAAAGAGGTCTTGGAAGAATGGATTCTGCTCAGAGTCTCACGGAATCTTGAGATACCTAAAGTAGAAGGACTAAGTCTTAAAATAGTTGATGTAGCTTAGTGCCAACTGTTAAGCCACTAAAAAGAAAAGAGTTAATTCATTTTTTGAAAAAGCTTGGATTTGTAGGACCATATTCTGGGGGGAAGCATCAGTTTATGATTAGAGATAAATTAACTTTAACTATTCCAAACCCACATAAATCCGAAATTGGAAAAGAATTGCTGATACGAATTTTAAAACAAGCTAAAATAGAAATTAGTGAATGGGTAAAACTCTGAGTTAATACTTAGAAGCTAAAACACTTTTATAAATCTCATAAGTTTCCTCATCAAAGCAAACAAAAATTACTTTCTCAATAGAGTCATTTTTCTCTAAAAACTTTTTCACTTCAGTAATAGCAATCTTTGTTGCTCTCTCCAATGGAAAGCGATAAATACCCGTACTAATTGCAGGGAAAGCCATTGATTTTATTTTGTTTTCTACTGCAAGCTTTAATGAATTGATGTAGCAATCAGCAAGTAATTTATCTTCATTATGTTTTCCGCCATTCCAAACCGGACCGACTGTATGAATAATAAATTTTGCTGGAAGATTAAATCCCGGAGAAATTTTTGCTTCACCTGTTTTGCATCCACCAAGCTTCTTGTTGAATTTAAGTAATTCTGGTCCGGCTGCTCTATGGATAGCTCCATCAACTCCACCACCGCCAAGAAGAGAAGTATTTGCTGCGTTGACTATTGCATCAACTTTTAGTTTGGTGATATCGCCTTTGTAAAGTTCAATTCTCATCATTCAATTTTTTAATATTTGTTCATTAAAATAAAAAGCCCCTCCTTTGGAGGGGTTGGGGAGGCATTATATTCCCATCTCCTTTTTCACCTCAACAAATTTTTCTACCGCAAAATCCAGATCATCTTTTGAATGAGCTGCAGAAATCTGTACACGGATTCTTGCCGTGCCTTTTGGTACTACAGGATAGAAAAACCCAATAACATAAATTCCTTTTTCAAGTAATCGTGCAGCCATCTTTTGTGAAAGCACTGCATCACCGAGCATAATCGGTACAATTGGATGAATACCGTCTTTAATTTCAAAACCTGCTGATTTGATTTTCTCTCTGAAATATTTTGTGTTCTCTTCGAGTTTATCTCGTAAATGAGTCGTTGAAGAAAGCATTTCAAGAACTTTTAAAGATGCTGCCACAATACTTGGTGCAACCGTATTTGAAAATAAATATGGACGTGATCGTTGTCTGAGTAATTCCACAATTTCTTTTCTTGCAGATGTATAACCACCACTTGCACCACCGAGTGCTTTTCCTAATGTGCCAGTTATTATATCAACTCTTCCCAAAACATTATTATGTTCATGAGTTCCTTTTCCGTGCTTACCCATAAAACCAACTGCGTGAGAATCATCAACCATTACCATTGCATTGTATTTATCAGCAAGGTCACAAATTCCTTTCAGGTTTGCGATGTATCCATCCATTGAAAACACACCATCAGTTGCAATCAGAATCTGCTTTGCGTTATTTGCTTTTGCTTCTTTTAATTTTTCTTCGAGGTCATTCATATTGTTATTTTTATAACGATATCGTTGTGCTTTACACAATCTTACTCCATCTATAATACTTGCGTGATTTAGTTCATCACTTATAACCGCATCATTTTCATTTAATATTGTTTCAAATAATCCGCCATTCGCATCGAAGCAGGAAGTGTAGAGGATTGTATCATCCATTTCAAGAAACCCGGAAATCTTTTTCTCAAGCTCTTTATGAATTTGCTGTGTTCCGCAGATGAATCTTACAGATGAAAGCCCATAACCCCATTTATCATAACTTTCTTTTGCTGCTTTGATTATATCAGGATTATTTGCGAGACCGAGATAATTATTAGCACACATATTTAAAACTTTTTGTCCGCCTGTAACTTCTATGTTTGCGCTTTGTGGAGAAGTGATAACACGCTCATTTTTGAAAAGTCCATCTTGTTTGATTTGCTCAATAATATTTGAATAATGTGTTTTAATATTTGTAAACATTTGTTCTCCTGTTAATTACACAATTAAAAGATTACAAAATTGAAAAATTGTTTAGTGAAATATTGCTGTAATCTTTTAATCTTTCAATTTTTTTATTAGCTATTTTCCCAATCCAAAATAACTTTACCTGAATTTCCCGACTTCATTATCTCGAATCCTTCAAGGTAATTATCAATCTTGAATCGGTGAGTTATGATTGGTTGAATCGACAAACCACTCTGAACCATTGCCTGCATCTTGAACCATGTTTCAAACATCATTCTACCGTAAATCCCTTTGATAGTAAGCCCGTTAAAAATAATTTTATTCCAATTGACACCAGCTTTTTCAGGAAGTATTCCAAGCAACGCAATTTTTCCACCGTGATACATAACATCAATCATATCATTAAATGCATGAATGCTTCCACTCATTTCTAACCCGACATCAAAACCGCCAACCATTCCAAGTTCTTTCATTACATCAGGAAGTTTTTCTTTTGTAATATTGACTGTTCTTGTGGCTCCAAGTTTTTTTGCAAGTCCAAGCCGGTATTCATTCATATCTGTAATTACAATATTTCTTGCACCTGAATGTTTTACTATTGCCGCAGCCATAATTCCAATTGGTCCGGCTCCGGTTATGAGCACATCTTCACCAAGCACATCAAATGAAAGTGCAGTGTGAACAGCATTTCCAAGAGGATCGAATATTGAAAAAATTTCGGTTGAAATTTTTGGATCGCAATGCCAGATGTTTGAAACAGGAATAACAAGATACTCTGCAAAACATCCCGGACGATTTACCCCAACTCCTTTTGTATTCGGGCAAAGATGACCTCTTCCTTCACGGCAGTTTCTGCAAGTTCCGCAAACGATATGACCTTCACCACTAACAAGTTCACCAACTTTTACATCGTGAACGTTATTTCCAAACGCTTCAACTGTTCCGACATACTCATGTCCGGTAACCATTGGAACAGGAATAGTTTTTTGTGCCCACTCATCCCAGTTATAAATGTGAATATCAGTTCCACAGATTGCAGTTTTATGGATTTTAATTAATACATCATTTGGTCCGTATTCAGGAACAGGAACTTCATCCATCCAGATTCCGGGTTTTGCAAATTTTTTTACGAGTGCTTTCATTTTTTTCATGCCATTACCTTTCAGGAAATGATTACGAGCAGGCTTTTATAGTTTTACAAAAAAGAAAAATATTTAACGGTTTAAAATTAGATATAAGGATAGTAATCAGCAATAAATTGTGGAAGTAAATAGGATAGAGTATGCGTTGATTCTAAATCAGATCAAAGAAAACAAAGCAAATTCTGATTTCATTAATGAAATTGGCTTTGCTTTAATTTCCTTAATTTTTTTATCAACTAATTCTTCATCAAAGCCATTAACTTTTGCTGTGTCTTTTAACCAGGAAATTTCGGCTTCGTTTATTGTATTCTCAGACAATGCAAGTTTTAATCCATCTTCGATAAAAGATTTTGAAATACTTTGACTGGAAAATTTTAATGGATCTTCAGTTATATATTTATTTTCAAGAAGATTTTTTATTGTTTCTGTAACAAAGTCCGAAGAAAAGCCCATTCTTTTTGCGAACTTATTAATGATAGAAATCTCAGTTTCGCTTAGTTGATTATCCATTCTTGCGATAATCAGCAATCCTTTAAGGTAGTTGCTTCGATCGAGCAGGGGAATTTCCAATTTTGCCTCTTGTAATTTTAATGCTTTTCAAAGCTAAAAAATTTGTGATGAGAAAAAAACTCATTAATAATTACACTCAAACTTAATACCACACCTTCCTGAAAAAATTTGATTGATGAAGAGTCAAATTATAAAGTGATTATCAGTTGCTCCTTCAAATTATCTGAGAATTACGTAATTAATAGTGCAACAACTTCTATTTGTCATGTTTTTATTACCGGTCTCAAATGTAATTTTCAGAAATTACTTCACTGAGAATCTAACTATTTATGAATAAAAACGCGGAGATAAACTCCGCATTCAAAATTTATTGTTTAACCAAAATAAGATGTGGTGGTATCGGATCCGGAACTTTATTCTTCACTGCAGGTAAAGATTTCAAAAACATAAATATTGCTTTTAAGTCTTCATCAGTTTGCTGAGCCAGATTTTGCCATGGCATTGGTGGTAATATTGGTCGTCCTTCTGCAACACCAAGATGCTTACCTGTTTTCATTGCAGATACAAACATCTCCAACTGCCAGCTACCGATTCCGGTTTCATTATCAGGTGTAATGTTGGAAGAAAAAGTAATTCCCCACGGACCAACTGCCGTTGTCATATCATGCGAAAGAAATGCCCAGTATTTCATCAGTGAAGTATCAACTGGTGGAATCTGTGTGCCTTCAGGATGACCTGAAAATCGTCTGCTCATATCAAGTTCAGGACCTTTCGGACCAAATATTTTTGGTGTATGACAATCATCACAGCCTCCAACTGTAACGAGCAGCTTACCGCGTTCAAGCATTTGCTGTTCAGTCATTTCAGTTTTAGCTTCTTGCTGATTACAGCCAATGAAAAGAATAATTGCTGAAAAAGAGAGGAAAGACAAATAAACAAAAATAAACCTATTGAACCTCATAAAAATTAAACCTCCTTAGTTTAGGGATAATTTATAAAAATATGGTAAATGAACGGGGACAAATTTAGAATGACTAAAGCTGATCAGCAACAAAATTGATGATGAACGGTTTTTTATAAAGTTGAAATGTATCTGATGCGTATAAAATTTCTTCACGAGTTTATGATGCTTATTAATGAATGATAGTAAAATAAAATTGTATTAAATTTCGGTTATCAATTATCAGGATTACTAATTTTTTCAGCTTTAAGCTGTTCCCGCTTTACGGGAAATTTTTCAACTTAGCAGGGAGATTAAAATGAACTACCGCATTGAAAAAGACACAATGGGAGAAATCAAAGTTCCTTCCGATAAATATTATGGCGCACAAACTGCACGATCACTGATGAATTTTAAAATCGGCGGCGATCGTTTTCCAAGAGAATTAATCAAAGCACTTGGCATACTAAAAAAAGCCGCAGCTTTGACAAACCAGGAATTGGGAACGCTTCCAAATGAAAAAGCTGAACTTATTATTAAAGCTGCTGATGAAGTGATTGCAGGAAAGCTTGATGAACATTTTCCTCTGGTAGTATGGCAAACCGGAAGCGGAACGCAAACTAATATGAATGCCAATGAAGTCATATCAAACCGTGCTATTGAACTTGCTGGCGGCGAAATCGGAAGCAAGAAACCTATTCATCCAAACGATGATGTAAATAAATCGCAATCATCGAATGATACATTTCCAACAGCAATGCACATTGCAGCAGTTGAAGAAATTCACCGCAGATTAATACCAATGGTAACAAAACTCAGAGATGCGCTCCAGAAAAAATCTGATGAGTTTAAAAATATTATCAAGATTGGAAGAACTCACTTGATGGATGCTGTTCCGCTAACACTCGGACAGGAATTTGGTGGTTACGCTCAGCAATTAACAAATGGACTCGAAAGAATTAATGCAGCCTTACCAAGATTATATGAATTAGCTCTTGGTGGAACTGCAGTTGGAACTGGATTGAACACTCATCCACAGTTTGCTGTTAAATCGGCGGAACATATTGCTAGAATCACTGGATTAAAATTTGTAACTGCACGAAATAAATTTGAAGCGCTTGCAGCACACGATGCACTTGTTGAATTCAGTGGAGTTTTGAAAACTCTTGCTGCTTCATTAATGAAAATTGCAAATGATATAAGATTACTTGGTTCCGGTCCTCGCTGTGGTTTGGGTGAAATACATCTTCCTGAAAATGAACCAGGTTCCTCAATTATGCCGGGAAAAGTAAATCCAACTCAAAGTGAAGCAATGACAATGGTTTGTGCTCAGGTTTTTGGGAATGATGTCGCTGTAAATTTTGGTGGTGCAACAGGACATTTTGAATTAAACGTTTTTAAACCAGTGATAATTTTTAATATTCTAAATTCAATCAGATTAATTTCTGATGCGTGTGAAAGTTTTACTGATCATTGTGTAGTTGGAATTGAAGCAAACACAGGCAACATTAAAAAGCATCTTGAAAATTCTTTGATGCTTGTAACTGCATTGAATCCGCACATTGGTTATGACAACGCCGCTAAAGCGGCGAAGAAAGCTCACGCTGAAGATAAAACTTTGAAGGAAGCAGTAGTTGAACTTGGATTATTGACAGCAGAAAAATTTGATGAAGTTGTCAGACCGGAAAAAATGATTGGTCCAAAAGCGTAAAACATTGCGGTTGCACAGATTAGTAATCTGTGCAACAATTAATATTAAAATATCAACTTTTGAACGAAACTATTTTAAATATTTATCCGGTAATAATTGACAGATAAAAAACAATTCTTTTTAACGGTAAAATTTTTTACACAGCCGTGAAAATTTCTGCTTCATCACTTACTGTTTTACACACTCACAATTTTTTGGATTGATATTTTGACCGATATACAAAGTTTCATCTTAGTATGATTGTTGATTAATAAAATCGGGGCTCTAAAATTTTGTTCTGAGGTTATAAAGAAAAAATGTCTCTTTAAATTCTTTCTCCATTAACTAACGAGATAATTGGAGTTATTAACTTGAATATTTTTTGGCACAATATTTTACTCTCTCTCTGCGAAATTTTCGGAGCGGAGTATGAAAATATCCTCTCATACTACTATCCTTAACCACATTATACTCTTATTTATAACTAACCGATTACTGTTATATTTTTTATTTTGCTTAAAGTTTTTAACAAAAAGACAAAATGCAATGAATACAAAAATAATTCTGCCGGTAACTTTACTATTATTAAACATAGTAGCTTGCAACACAACCGATCCACCTCCGGACAGTGAAAAGCCAACGCTTAAACTAAAGCTTGAAGATGTATCCTGTATCGAAGCGTGGATAAGACTTACAACCACAAATCTACAACTGCCAGCAACTGTAATAATAAAACAATATAACTCAACAGGTGATACATTATCTCATATCTCAATACTAGATACTCAAGACTCACTTCTCTACATTGATTCTCTTTTACCAAATCAAACATATAAATTTCATACAACCATACAGTCATACAACCAAGCAGAAGTAAAAAGTAATGAGCTAAGCGTTACAACTATGGACACAACAAGCCACAATTTTACATTTGAAACTTTTACTTTTGGCGGTACAGCGGGCAGCAGTGTGCTTTACGATGTAGCAATTATAAATGATAACTATATAATTGCTGTTGGTAATGTTTTTTTACTTGAATCAATTGGTCAACCAGATCCTCAACCGTATGGGATTGCTATTTGGAACGGACAATCCTGGGAATTAAAAAAGATATTCCATAGCACAAATATACCAGTAACACCGAGAGGAATACTTGTAATCAGTGAGAATGAAATATATCTGGCAGCAGGAAGTATATTCCGATGGGATGGTGTTTCATCCACAGTACAAATGGTCTATTCAAGACTCAGTTTACCAAATCCAAATGCAACAATAGAAAAGTTATGGGGAGAATCAAACTCACAGATTTATGGAGTAGGGAATGCTGGCAGTATTGTTTTCTACAATGGCACATCGTGGAGCCGGATAGAAAGTGGAACGGAATTGAACATAAACGACATTTGGGGAGATTATAATCAGAAAACCGGTGAATGGGAAATACTGGCTGTAGCATCAAATAAGTTTTTTAATGAGGGTAAAAAAATTTTCAAAATTGATGGTCTTTTGGTAACTGAAATAAATGTTGTTGGTTTAACGTGGAGCTTAAGTTCAATTTGGTTTAATGCAGCAAGAAAATATTTCATTGCAGGAGACGGTATTTATTATAAGAAAACATTAAATGAAAGCTGGGTAAAAGACTTAACATTTATACAAATCTATAAGGATAGAATTCGGGGCACCCAACTCAATAATATTTTGGTAAGCGGATCAAACGGTTTGATATCGCATTTTAATGGTGTGAATTGGAAACACTACATTAACAATGAACTTCCGTACTACAGTGGCCGGTTACTTTCCTGTGATGTCAAAGATAACATACTCATTGCTGTTGGGTGGAAAGAAATACAAGCCATAATAACAATGGGTAAAAAGTAAAGAAAGGAGTTATAGTAAGATGAGTCCGCCGTACAATAAAACTAGCGAGTAGCGATGTAGCAGCATCGCTACTCAGAAAATGCAAATAATAAAGGTTGGGTTGAATAATTCAATGAATCATTCTGCCTTTTTATTTGCCTGCTAAACTTAACATAATTATTCAAAAAAATAAGGGAGAATAAAAATGAAAACTTTATCAGTTATGCTATCTACAGTAAAATATTCTACACACTTTTACCTTTAGAGAAGTTGTATTTTAATTCTTAGAATAAAAACCAATAAAAATAAACAGCATCATTTTTGTTATATAATATTAGTGGCATTCTTCTCTGTATAATTTTAAATTAGGACTAAATAACTAATAGTTTTTAGGAGAGAAAAATGAAACGGGTAATTTTTGGTGCACTAATAATAAGCCTTAGTTTGTTACTACAGGCTTGTAACACAACCGATCCTCCACCACCCGACGGTGAGAAGGCAACGCTTGAGTTAAAACTTGAAGATGTATCCTGTATCGAAGCGTGGATAGAACTGACTACAACCAACCTGCAGCTGCCAGCAACCATAACATTAGAACAAATTAATCCTGCGGGTGATACTACTTCTCATATCGCAATACTAAATACTCAAGACTCATTACTCTACATTGATTCTCTTTTACCAAACCAAACATATAAGTTTCATACAACCATACAGGCATACAATCTTACAAGCAATGAGTTGAGCGTTACAACTATGGACACCACAAGCCACAATTTTACATTTGAAACTTTTACTTTTGGCGGTACAGCGGGCAGCAGTGTGCTTTACGATGTTGCTATAATTAATGAAAACAATATATGGGCAGTGGGTGAAATTTATGTTGCCGATACAAGCCAGAATGGATACACAATGTATAATGCAGTTCATTGGGACGGAAATCAGTGGGAATTAAAAAGGATTTTATATGATGGAAATATTTGGACTATTAAAACAATTTTTGCATTTAACCAAAACGATATTTGGTTTTCTGCATTTGTAAGATATGATGGTCAAAAATTTATTGAACTGCCAATCTCTCCTATACTAACAGGGTGGTCGATAAACAAAATCTGGGGAAGCAGCAGCCGTAATCTGTATGTGGTTGGAAATAATGGAAATATTGTTTTCTACAATGGCACATCGTGGAGCCGGATAGAAAGCGGAACGGAATTACAATTTACTGATATATATGGTGCAAGTGATCCTAAAACTGGTGAGCCGGAAATACTTGCTGTATGCACAAGAAACCTTCCGTTAGCTAAAGGCATATACAGAATAAAAGGAAATACTGCTGTTGAAATTTCGTCTGTTCCAATTCAGTGGGAATTAGCAGGTGTTTGGTTTATACCTAATAGACATTACTACGTAGTTGGTAGCGGAATTTATGAGAAGAAATCTCTTACAGATAGTCTGTGGTTAAACAAACCACTAGATATTACACATTACGTAACACCAAAGATTAGAGGAAATGGTTTGAACGATGTGTTCGCGGTTGGAGCTTTTGGTGAAACGCTTCACTATAATGGAGTTAGCTGGAAAAGTTATATTGAGGAAACAGGTCTTAATTCAGGAGGATATTTTTCTGTTTGTGTAAAAAATAATACAATGGTAGCCGTTGGATTCACCTACCAAAGTGCAGTCGTAACAATAGGAAAACGAACAAATTGAAAACGAAAGGAGGTAAAAAATGAGTCCACCAGACAAAACTAAAAGCGAGTAGCGATGCGGCAACATCGCTACTCAGAAATGCAAATAATAAAGGTTGGGTTGAATAATTCAATGAATCATTCTGCCTTTTTATTTGCCTGCTAAACTTAACATAATTATTCAAAAAAATAAGGGAGAATAAAAATGAAAACCTTATCAGTTATGCTATCTACAGTAAAATATTCTACACACTTTTACCTATAGAGAAGTTGTATTTTAATTCTTAGAATAAAAACCAATAAAAATAAACAGAATCATTTTTGTTATATAATATTAGTGGTATTCTTCTCTGTATAATTTTAAATTAGGACTAAATAACTAATAGTTTTTAGGAGAGAAAAATGAAACGGGTAATTTTTGGTGCACTAATAATAAGCCTTAGTTTGTTACTACAGGCTTGTAACACAACCGATCCTCCACCACCCGACGGTGAGAAGGCAACGCTTGAGTTAAAACTTGAAGATGTATCCTGTATCGAAGCGTGGATAGAACTAACTACAACCAACCTGCAGCTACCAGCAACCATAACATTAGAACAAATTAATCCTGCGGGTGATACATTATCTCATATCTCAATACTCAATACTCAAGACTCATTACTTTACATAGATTCTCTGCTGCCAAACCAAACATATAAGTTTCATACAACCATACAGGCATTCAACCATACAAGCAATGAGTTGAGCGTTACAACTATGGACACCACAAGCCACAATTTTACATTTGAAACTTTTACTTTTGGCGGTACAGCGGGCAGCAGTGTGCTTTACGATGTTGCTATAATTAATGAAAACAATATCTGGGCAGTGGGTGAAATTTATGTTGCCGATACAAGCCAGAATGGATACACAATGTATAATGCAGTTCATTGGGACGGAAATCAGTGGGAATTAAAAAGGATTTTATATGATGGAAATATTTGGACTATTAAAACAATTTTTGCATTTAACCAAAACGATATTTGGTTTTCTGCATTTGTAAGATATGATGGTCAAAAATTTATTGAACTGCCAATCTCTCCTATACTAACAGGGTGGTCGATAAACAAAATCTGGGGGAGTAGCAGCAGTAATCTGTATGTGGTTGGAAATAATGGGAATATCGTTTTCTACAATGGCACATCGTGGAGCCGGATAGAAAGCGGAACGGATTTGAATATTGGAGATATCTGGGGAATAACAGACGACAGTGGAGGTTACAATAAATACATAGCTGCAGATAATGCAATGTTAAAGTTAGACGAAGATAATAATTTATCAAGAATTGATGCTGAACCAGGAATGATTCTTAATTCAGTTTGGGGAATTTCGAACAGATTAATATATACAGCAGGAGATGGAATAGTTTTATATAAAAATAATAATTGGGAAAAAATATACAGCCAGGGAGTAAACACTATATACAGAATCAGAGGACAATATTATAATGACATTTGCGGAATTGGTTCTCCAGGTTCAATCATTTATCACTTCAATGGATATAGCTGGGCATCTATTAACCCTGATCCAAATAATCGGTATCGAAGTATTGATATAAAGGAAAATACTATAGCTGTCTCTGGCTACCAGGGAGAAAAAGCAGCCATTACAATATTAAGGAGAAACAATTAAAGAGAGGTAAAAGCATAAAAATAAAAAATCTCATCCCCGTGGTGCAACGCAGGGATGAGTTAAGCTGCATACAAAAATTTACGTTACGCAAAAGCCTCGCAAGCTAATGCTTTTTTTGTACGCAGTTTAAGATAAACATAAAACGACTAATCTTAAATTAAAAGGAGATGACAATGAAAAACCAAATTCTCTTTCTTGCGTTATTCACGTTATTCTATATCAGTAGTGCAGTATCGCAGGATAACACCCCGGTTCTGGAAGGAACACATAATAATGCTTACACGACGGTTGAGCCGCCATCAATTTTTAAATACAGAACATTACTTGGTAAAACGGCAACATCTGATTTTCAGATTAATTACGAAAATCCCGCTCCCCCTTATCAAGCACAAATAGCAATTGAGTATGCAGTTAAAATTTGGGAATTTTTGATCAACTCCAACCAGATAATCAAAATAAATATTAAGTGGGAAGATTTAGGTTACAGCAGTACGTCAGGTTATACATTAGCAAAGTGTGGCACAGATACTTTTTATAATTCTCCTTCTCTGCCTGAATCAAATGTTCAATACCCTATAGCACTTGCTGAACATTTGCTGGGTCAGAATTTAAACGGAAGTAGTTTTGATATTGTAATGTATATTAATTCAAATGACAGTATTGATTGGTATTTTGGTACAGAGGGTATTCCACAGGAAGATAAAAATGATATGGTAAGTGTTATTTTACACGAAATTGCACACGGGCTTGGGTATATTGGTTTCTTTGGTGTCAGCGGAAGCTACGGCTACAGAGGAATAAGTGGTATTCCTGTTGATACAAACTCGCACCCTTCTATTTATGATACTTACGGGGCGTTAGCAAATTATTACCCGGCTTTAGATTTTTTAATTAATTATCCGAATCATTCTACAGAATTAAAAGGCAAGCTTACAGGAAACAGTGTTTATTTCAGCGGAGATAATTCCTGGATTCAATACGGACGTAACATCCTTCCAAAACTTTACGCACCTGCAAGCTGGAAATCAGGTTCTAGTATTTTTCATCTTGATGATGAAACTTTTCCTCAGGGTAATAGTAATTCATTAATGACTCCTTCAATAGACCAAGCAGAAGTGATTCATTCGCCCGGTGAAGTAGGTCTTGCAATATTACAAGACATTGGATGGAGCATAAACAGACTTGCTACCTTTTTACATCCTGAACCGGGAGTAGCATTACAGAAAGGTGCAATTGATACTATAAAATGGACAGATAATGAAGGAGGTTCATTCAGCCTGGTTTTACTTGATTCGATAGATAATTTTATAATGACTGTATGCACTCTTGGTACTGCTGATGTAGGATTGAACGAATATATTTGGACAGTTCCCACGAATGTTACGAATGGTAAATATCGGATTAAAGTTCAATTTGGTGGTGCATTCGGAATAACAAATTTATTTACAATAACCAATCAACAGCAGGTTGCAACGCCTGTATTTACACCTCCGCCTGGTACTTATCCTGATACGGTCTCTATAACCGCTTCTTGTCCAACACCAGGTGCGACTATAAGATACACAACCAACGGCACTGAGCCGAACAGCAATTCACCTGTGTTTCCACCCTCATTACTTATTTCAACATTTACAACAATAAAAGCTAAAGCTTTTAAGGATGGTATGCTTCCGAGTTTAACTACTGTAGCAATATATAGTATAGGTATTGAGGTTGCAGCACCAGAGATTTCTCCTGTTTCAGGAAGCTACGCGGGTGAAGTTTACTTAGAAATAACTTGTCCAGATCCAGCAGCTGTAATAAGGTACAATTGGAGTTATGATCCGAACAATCCTCCAGCAGATCCTGATGAAAACTCAACCAGGTGGGATTGGAACCCCGGAACTGGAAATGGAATACATTTCTTGTATCCAACATTTCATAATTTAATTGTGAAAGCTAAGACTTATAGACCTGGTTATGTACCTAGCCCGGTAATTTCAACGACATACCAGATTGTTCACGGAGTAAACATAAAACAATTCGATGCTTCAGGAACACCGTTTGGACAAGCAGCATTCTGGAATACTTCACAATGGAATTATGTTGATCCTGATTCCGCAATAGTTTTAGAAACCAACAAAAACCATTTTCTATCTACTCAAGATTTTAAACCCGGCACAAATCAAAAGTTTAATTTTTGGGATGATAATCTTTTAATCACAAATGATTCGTATCGTAATTGGGATACAATAACCATTAAATCAAGTACGACAGAAGTAAGTTCACATTTTAATATAACTGTCGATGGAGTTGTTATAAAAAATAACCTCGAATCAACAGGAATAAACGGAGGATCAATCGAATTTATGGACCCTTGGCTTGTAGATTTTAATGAACCTCCTTATGGTTATAGGAGTAGAGGAATGGATGCACCATTCTTTCCAAAGACATCACCATTTAATCCAAACTATTCCAGCTCATACAAAGGAGTCTTCCTGAATCAAGGTTCACCTAACTGGACTCCGCCTTACTACAAAGTCGGTATGCTGGAAGAACAGCCAATAACAGTAAACGGAAAAGAGAGAAAATTCTATCCATACAAATGGCAGAATGATGGAGGAGTAACTTTTCAGGTTGAATATGCAAGACAAACAGGTGTTGTATTCACTTCATCAAACGCAACTGCAACCGCGGTGCTCAAAGGACAATTGATGAGCAACGACCAGAACGGAATAAGCAGCGGCTCACAGCGTAAGCTTGTGCGCACGGATAATGGAATTTACCATTGTGTTTATGAATCTATGGGTGAAGTATGGTACACACATAGCTTAACAACAAATTATAATGGTCAGTGGCGTCAGGATATCTGTATTTCGAATACTATTGGTAATATGAGTAAAAATCCCTCGATTGATTTTGAAGGAAACAAAATAAAAACTGTATCAGTTATACTATCAACAGTAAAATATTCTTTGGCTGCAAGTACCTTTCTACCTGTGGAAAAATTGTATGTTGATTCCTGGAATAAAAACTAATAAAAATAAACTGCATCATTTTAGTTGCTTAATTAGTGGTATTCCTCGCTGTATAATTTTAAATTAAGGCTAAATAACTAATAGTTTTTTAGGAGTTTCGGATGAAAAGAATAATTGTGAGCGCATTAAGTATAATTTTTATATTGCTGGTTATTTACAACTGCAAAGATGAACCGCCAGTGGTACCGCCGCCGCCTCCACCTGCAGGAGTAAGTGATACTATTACATTATCAGTTGAGCAGGTTACTCACAGAAGTATCATCATAAATATTAAAACAACGACCAACAACCCGAATTCCTTCCTGAAATTATACAGACAATATAATAACACAGATACGCTTGCAGCAGAATATGCAATAACAATAGCAGACACAAGCATTATAGATGACAACAATGGAAATGATTTACAACTTAACACAAGCTACACATATTACGCAGTTAGAATAGACACAACAGGAGAAAGAAAAGACAGTAGTAGTTTTATAACAGCAGCAACACTTGCAGCAACGAATTTTAATTACACCTGGCAGGAATTTGCCTTGGGCGATCCCGGTAGTGTGCTATTTGATGTATGGGGAACTGATGAGAATAACGTGTACGGTTGTGGTGTTATAATAATGGGCGATACTGTTTATGGAGTTATGCATTGGAATGGAGCTGAATGGAAACCGGTAAAAAGAAATGGAGGATTAGAAGCAATTTTCGGCTTCACAAATAATGATATCTGGACAGTGGGCGGCAGTATCTTTCATTTTGATGGTTTGGAGTGGAAGGAAATAATGTTTTATGATCAGATATTAGTTGATAATCTGCCATACTACTCGGTTTGGGGAACAAACAGCAATAATGTTTATTTCGGCAGTGGACGAGGAAAAATCATACACTGGAATGGAAACAGAGCACAAGTCGTTTATAGTAATCCCGATCAGGTATTTGTTAAAGATTTAGATGGTTACGCTTCAGATTTTATTATTGGCGTTGGTACTGGAATGGTTCCGCCATTACTTGCAGTAAAGTATGATGGGGTTAATTGGACAGAGCTTCCAATAAGCAGCAACTGGTCATTAAACGCAGTAAGCATAGCAACGAGAAGACATATTTATTTTGGAGGAGATGGTGTATTTGAAATGAAGGGAAATAATTTTTCACGAATACAAAGTTTTGGTTACTACATCTGGGATGTTGAGTATAACAGACAAACAGGAGTAACAGTTGCTTCCGGCGCTTATGATGGTATTTACGTCTATAATGGTCTGGAATGGAGAGATTACAGAGGCCAAATATCTTCGGATCATACTAGATACTCAGGAATTTTCATAGCTAATAACATAATTTTTTGTGTTGGCAGTACAGTTAATGAAGCTAAAATAATAATAGGGAAAAATTAAAATGGAGGAAATATGAAAGGCTTAACAATCACACTTTTTCTTTTATCATTATCAGTTCAAAATATCTTTGCTATTCCGGGCGAAATATGGTTTTATATTGATGATAATAACAATACCAATTTCAAAGTTGTGGCAAGGAGAATCAGCCTTACGGAACCACTCTTTGGTTACAACTTTATGGAAATTGGTAATAGTCAATTTGATGAAGTCACTTCCGATACTGACGTACTCGGTAATCCGCTCGCACACCCTTGGGATGTTCTAAGAGGATTTGATTATTTAAGAGATCCACACGTATGGCCGTTAATTGGAGAGGGCAAATTGGAATTTTTCGTTTACAGGAATGACATTCTTTTATTTCAATTTGGTATTGATTTAGTTCATTATCCATTACCACCTCAACCTTTGTTTGCTGATATTACATTTTATTTTACCGCAACTACAAATTCGTTGATTGCTTATACAAATGGTATCTACACAGAAATCTTGAATAACAGCTTTGTTAATTGTTGGGAATTACAGGGGATGGAAAGAAATATTAGCAAATATGTTAACCCAGTTGGTCTTACAAATCTAGTTGGAGGTGTTGTTGAAAATAATATTAAAACAACTTTCAACGCTGCAACAATGGGCTTTCCTTATGGAGATGTTCAGCTTGGCGTACCATATAATCCTGGAACAAATGTTCGTTTATGGCGTGGAGTTGAGTATGGATTATCAACGTCCCATAGCACATATACTAAAAATGGTATCATTTATAATTTTAGAAATTGGATTGGTTATGAAGCCTACACAATGTCATCTACATTAAGAGTTTTAGATGGAACTGATGAATTCAGATCAATGTACTACCCAACAATCCCACTCACTGTTTCAAACAACCTTGAAGGAGGTAGTTCAAGTAATGATTTTGAAATTACGTGGCAAACGCCTCCTATAACACAAACCTGGCAATATGGAATACCTTTCAATGCTTTTTCATATCCACTTTTTCTGGATTTATATTCAGCAACAGCCACGAATCAATTTCAGGCACTGAGTACAACCTGGTGGTTTTATAAATGGAATGATGGCTCAACAAACAGACTAAAACAAAACTTGCAGATAACATCTCCAACAAATTTAACGGCATATTATAAAGGACATCTTCGTTCAAACGATCAGAACGCAATAAGCAGCGGCTCACAGCGTAAGCTTATCCGTACAGATAATGGAATTTACCATTGTGTATATGAATCTATGGGCGAGGTTTGGTACACACATAGCTTAACAACAAATTTTAATGGCCAGTGGCGTCCGGATATCTGTATTTCGAATACTATTGGTAATATTAGTAAAAATCCCTCGATTGATTTTGAAGGAAACAAGATAAAAATAGTTTTTGAAACTGTTCTTAATGATGAAGCTGCTATTTATCTTTCAACTTATATCCCTGATGTGAATGGGAATTATATTTTTAGTGAAGCAGAAGAAGTGTTGTATTACCCGCTATCTTATTTTGGCAATGCAAAGCCGGTTATTGCTTACACTAATGTTATTGTTTTTATAGCATACAGAAAAAACACGACGGACGGTCTTTATCAAAAAACAAAATGGAATGTCGCCAGCAATTGGTTTTGGGACACAGAAGGCACAATACCGAATACAACTTTATATTCAAGCAACCCAAGCATTGCCGGAAGTGGTGGCGTGGTATATTTAGCCTGGCAGCACTCACTGGGCATAAGATATATTTTGGGACACAACCAATCCCAGTCCTGGGGATATAGAGATTATAGTATAGTCTCTACAGGAAGCGGCTACACAAATAGTTACTCGCCGTCAATAAGCCTTGCAAAAAATGGCTATCCAGTAGTAAGCTGGATAGGGTATAATTATGTGGCTGACCCTGGCGGAGGAATTAATAAAATTGAAGGTGAGCCACCAACTTCAAAAGTTGTTGTAAGAAGAGCAATCGACAACAATTGGAGTTCATTCTTCAAAGCAGGTTACAATGCAGTAACAACAAACAATAATTCAACAAGCAGCACGCTCAACGAAGAAAGTATAATTGCGTGGAGCGAAGGAAGCAGTCCTAACTTTTTAAGCAAATGGGTTAGAAGAGTAAACGGCAGTTACACAGACGCACATTCATTAAGCCATAACGGAAAACAGAATCAGGTTTCCAACGGAACGTCCATAGATAATATTGAAGGTACTGTTTTTACAATTACACAACTTCCATATATGCTTTCATTGGTAACAACTGATTTCAATCAGCAATTTTCTGGCGGAAGTGGTTTAAACAAAGCTGGTGAACTAATCGAACTAAGCTATGGAAGAGAAGGAGTAATATATAAGAATGGAGTTGAGTTTCTTTTTAATATTGGGGATATAATTGTAGGCGACAGTGTAATTAAATTCATTGAACAGCCAGATACGATATTGTATTCATCAGCAGAAGAACTCAACACAGTAGTAAAGACAGTTCCGTTTTATCTATCAGCATCAACAGAATTTTATTTCACTGATTTTTATTATGTATTGAATGACAGTCTTGCAGATACATCACTAACGGCAGAAGACGAGGTAAATTTCAAGGTTGAGTTGATAAATAACCAGTCGGGGCAGGTAATAGGAACATTTGATAACATTACATATACGAAGGAATATCTTGATAAATATGCAAATGTATCATATCAGGTAGATTGCAGCAACATTGCATCTGGAAATTATTTTCTGCGATTGGTAACAACAGTAGAAGGCGAAGCTGAATATCATCTTGGCAATGTTCAGAACAGCGGTGAAGAATTGAGCAAGCATAATTACCAGCGTATAAATTTCAACGGAACAGAACTTCCTGAATCATATTCACTTGAACAAAACTACCCGAATCCATTTAATCCAAATACGGTAATCAGTTATCAGTTGCCGGTAAATGGTTTTGTAACGTTAAAAGTATATGACATTCTTGGTTCAGAAGTAACAACACTTGTAAATGAAGAAAAGACAGCCGGCAGATATGAAATAAACTACAACGCATCATCACTTGCGAGTGGGGTTTATTTATACAAGCTTCAAGTAAATGATTTTATTAATGTGAAGAAGATGATACTGTTGAAGTGAATATTTCCATTTCTTTCATAAAGCCGGAATTGAACTTCCGGCTTTTTTATTTTCTTCCATACAATTCAATTCATTAAATTTCCATTGTAAAAATTTATCTCAACTTATTGAACGAAACTATTTTAAATATTTATCTAGTAATAAACGACGGACAAGTTGTTGAATTCCGTGCAGCGGCGTATGAAATGGAAGGCGGAGACGACAGGAAAATTAATTTCCTTAAAAGCAAAGTAAGAGAAGATTTTGAAAAAGCATACAAATTCGATGCACCGATGGATAAAAAAGGAAAATTTATGAGCTACAACCGCTTCCATAAATTTGAAAAACGCGGAATGCACTTTCAGTTGTTTGAAGAAATATTTTCTAGCTTTAAAGTTGCAGAACATCCGCTTATTTGTGTTACACCGGTTGTGGATGGAAAGATTTATAGCAGTTAGGTTAGTGTCATTCCGGAGACTCCGCTTTAGCGGAGGCGTCCGGAATCTTATGTCGAAATATTAAAATCAGATTCTGGACAAGCCAGAATGACAATTAAATAAATTTCATTTATAAGATTATGAAAATATTATCCAACAAAATATTTTTTATAACAGTAATTCTTTTCACAATTATGGGAAGTAAATTGCCAATTTCAGCACAAACAAAAACACCTCTCAGTTCAATTCAAAAAAAACAAAAAGAATTCGATAAATTTTATTCTGACCTGCCTGACCGGCAGGCAGGAAAAAGACTTGGTTCATTTGTAGAAAATGGTAAAACATATTTCAGATTGTTTACTCCAAATGCAGAAAAAGTCTCTCTGCTCACTTTCGAAAAACCTGAGCAGACAAAAGGAAAAGAATTCCAAATGATGAGAGATGAAAATGGTGTGTGGGAAACTTCTCTTGATGGAGAACTTTACGGATTATTTTATGGTTTCAAAGTTTGTCATCCCGGAACTCCGTGCATTGAAGACCTTGTTTGTGTTGATCCGTATGCAAAAGCTGTTGCAACTTTTCAAACTTATTTCAGCCCGAGAAGAGCAATTGTTGTAAAAGAAGGAAATTACCTTTGGGAAGGTGATGAATGGATTCAAAGAGATTGGAGAGATTTAATAATTTATGAAATGCATATTCGTGATATGACAGAACATCCTTCCTCAGGTGTAACGGAAAGAGGAACGTATAAAGGATTAGTTGAGAAAGGAAAGGTCGGTGGAATCGATTACATAAAAAATCTTGGCATAAATACAGTCGAACTTTTACCTTCTCATGAATTTGCCAACATCGAAATTCCATTTAAAGATTCTCTCAATGGAAAATTTAATAACTGGAATCCTTACGAAAGAAATCACTGGGGCTATATGACCGCAGCATTCTTCGCACCGGAAAGTTATTACAGTGAAAATGTCCGCGAACTAGAATGGGAAAAATGGAGTGGTGGAGATGCGAAAGCAGTTAATGATTTTAAAGATATGGTGAAAGCATTTCACAAAGAGGGAATTGCTGTCATAATGGATGTGGTTTATAATCACATTTCAGAATATGAAATTGGAAATCTGAAACAAATTGACAAAGATTATTATTTCAGACTTGATGAGAAAGGAAATTACATTCAGCAAAGCGGATGTGGAAATGATTTGAGAACCGAAGCACCCATGGCAAGAAGAATGATTGTTGAAAGTATTTTATACTGGATGAAAGAATATCACATTGACGGATTCCGTTTTGATCTTGGAAAATTAATTGATTGGGAAACAATAGAAGAAATAATTTTTGAAGCAAAAAAAATAAATCCGTATGTAGTTTTTGTTTGTGAACCATGGGGTGGTGGATATGATCCTGCAGGATTTTCAGTTCGCGGCTGGGGCGCGTGGAATGATCAGATTCGAAATGGAATTAAAGGTGAAAATCCTTTTGACGGACACGGCTGGATTTTTGGAAAATGGTACGGTAACAACAATCCTAACAGAATAAAAAGTTATGTGAATGGAACTCTCACAAAAGATACGCTGGGATTATTTCAAAAACCTGAACACTCAGTAAATTATCTTGAATCTCACGATGGATATTCTCTCGGTGATTTTATTCGACTTGGACTTGGCGATGTGAAGAGGGATGAAATAATTAAAGATCTTGATAAGAAAATTAAACTCACTCCACAGCAATTGAAGTTGAATAAACTTGCAGCGTTATTTCTGTTCACTTCAAGAGGAATAACGATGATCAGCGAAGGGCAGGAGTTTGCGAGAAGTAAAGTGATACCGTTTAATGAATCCGAACAAGATCCACAAAAAGGAATGATTGACCACAATAGTTACGATAAAGACAATGAAACGAACTACATCAACTACAATCACGTAAAAATTAATCAGGAGCTTTTTAACTACTACAAAGGATTGATTGGGATAAGAAAGAAGTTTGAAACTTTCAGAAGAGCTGAAAATAAAAATGTTCATTTTATAAATGTTAAAGAAAATCCTTTCGCATTTGGTTATTCAACAGATTATGCGGATGAACATTTTCTCGTCCTGTTCAATGCTAACACAAAATTACAACATGAATTTATCCTGCCGGAAGGTGAGTGGCAAGTTTTTGCTGATGAAAATCAGGCAGGTGTTCAACCAATGAGAACTGTTCAGCAAAAAGTGACAATAAATTATTCAAGCGGAATGATTCTTAAGAAAGAATAATGAGAAAAATATTTTTAACTATATCCATTCTTATTCTTGTATTTAATTATCAGATTTTTCCGCAGCAGTTTTCAGAAGGTTCACCGGAATGGCTGATAGACATGTTTTTTAACAAAGACAGCTTCCCTGGAAAAACAAATTATTTTTTCGGTGAGATGGTTGAGGAATCGGATCAGAAAACAATCGGTGAAGAATTAAACGGAAAGGGTGGTATTTTATTTCATCAGTTAATCGCAACGAACAGTAATTGTGTCTTTGCAGTTGAAGTTCAATCGGAAAATAAAACGATTGATTTTTATGCTTATCTTGTTAAGATGGAAAGCAATTGGAAACTCATGGCAATTCGGAGATTTTTCTTACCTGAATTTATTTACACTGTTCTTGATTCACTTCAAAAAATTCAAAACTTACCAGCGAATGATTCAGCATTTTTACTTTCTCTGCAACTCTTTACAAAGTCTGATCGTGAGTTGAGAAATTATCTTTCTGTGAATCAACAAAAATTTCAGGAGTTGATTTCACTATTTGCAAATAATGAAAAAGACAAAGCAGATATTGCTTTAGCTGAAGTTGGCTGCACCGCTATCTATAATGATAAAAAATATCCGGGATGTACGTTCATTCAAATATTACAATTTAAAAATATGGAAGCTGGATTTATTCATGCTGCTGATTCAGCTTTTTTGCCGGCAATTTCACTTGATGAATTTATCTATATCGAAGAAGTAGTTCCGGAATGGTTTGTGTTTCGGGTTATGTGAGGATAACTGATTCTAACGATTTCTTTTTCGTAAAGATTTTTCGATAGCAGTTTTAAGGCTTATCAGATTGACAGGTTTGTTAAAAATATATTCCACACCGAGTTCGGTATATTCCTGAATTTCTGCACGATCAATTTCACCGGAAAGAATAATTATAGGTATAGTTTCTTTTAGATTATTCTTTATTAGTTCATGAACCAATGCCAGCCCACCCATTATCGGCATTTTGTGTTCCGTAATTACAAGCGCCGGTGGAGATTGAATAATGCGGTCGAGTGCTTCTTTACCATTTGAAACAATATTAATAGCATAATCAGTTGTGATGTTTATGAGAACTTTTGAGTAGAACATACGTTCTCTTGTATTCGGATCAACAAGAAGAATTTTCGTTGATGCAACAGGAATTGTAAAAATAAATTCAGTTCCTCTGCCAAATTCACTTTTGACTTCTATTGAACCACCGTGCTTATCAATAATATCCTTTACAAGCGAAAGTCCAAGCCCGCTTCCTTTTTCCCCGGCAGTTCCCTCAGATGTAAATTTCGTATCTATGCTGAAAAGTTTATCCAGGTTGTTTGCCTTTATTCCGATACCGGTATCTTTCACTGAAAAAGTGATAAACCTTGATGTTGCAGACGTATTTACTGATACCATAATCCTGTCACCAAGTTTTGTAAACTTCACAGCATTAGAAAAAAGATTATTAAAAACCTGAAGGATTAGATTTTTATCTCCGAAAATATGAAGCGCGGGATCGACAAGATTTTCTATCTCAACGCCTTTTTTAAGTGCAGTGCCAGATACTGTACTTATTGAGCTCTCAATTATTTCCCTTGCATTAAGTTTTTCAGGTTCAAATTTTATTCTGCCTGTTTGAAGTCTTGTCCAATCGAGCATTGAGTTTACCAGCGCAAGCATTGATTTTGAAGAATCTTGTATATATGAGATGTATTGCTGTCGTTCAACATCTGAAAGAGATTCATCCTCAAGAAGTAAATCAGTGAAACCAAGTATTGAGCTGAAAGGTGCACGCAAATCGTGAGAAATTATAGATAAAAATCTATCTTTAGCATCATTAAGTTTTTTAAGATTTGCAGCCGATTGCTTTAGTTCTTCCTCGGCTTTTTTATTAAATGTAATATCACTTACCAATCCATAAATTTTTTGGATCTGTCCATTTTCATTACGAGTGAAATTAATTTTGTTTCTTACCCAAACGATATTTCCTGATTTATTAATTATTCTTAGCTCGAATTCTCCAGCAGATTGTTTTTCGCTTTTCCAGAGGAATGCTAATCTTTTCTTCATATCCGTGAAGTCATCCGGATGAACTATCTTTAAAAAGAGCCTGTGGTCACTTAAAAAGTCAGCCTGTGAGTAACCCGTTATTTTTTCAATTGCTGATGAAAAATATGTAGGCATCATTTTACCTTCATAAAGTTCAAAGGTATAGAGTAAGTCATCAATGTTTTCGGCAATATTTCTGAATTTCTGTTCAGAATCTTTTACAGCTTCCTGCATCCGTTTACGTTCACTAATATCTTCGGCGACAAAAATAAGATAAGGTTTTTCTACGTGCTCAAGTTTGAAAGAATAGAATTCTGCATAGAAAGAAGACCCATCTTTTTTCCTGGCAAGAAATTCAATTCTATTTTTTGATATTAATGATTCTCGTATTGATTTTTGAAAATCGAGAACGTGCGGAATACTCTCTTCCGTAACCAGCTCGAGAATATTTCTGTATTCAAGTTCCTTTCCGCTATCATAACCAAAAATCTTTGCAAAGGAATCATTCGCCGTTGTGATAACTTCGTCAAGTTCAATAGCCATTCCATCATTTGAAGAACTGAACAACGATTTGTATATATCATCATCCATCGGCTTCAGTTCATAAAGCGCTTTATCAAGGTAACAATTTACAGTAAATAATTTTTCATCAATTACTTCAGCAGCTTCCAGTATTAATAGGAAATCACTCAAACTCTGATTAGGTTTTTTGAACTTTACAGGGAGTGATTTTTTTGTGCCATATTCCAGAACAGAAATTTCTTTTTTTATTGCGGTGATGTTTTCATCAGCAAGGAAAGTGAAAAAATTGCTGAAGAGGATTTCATTTTTCTTAAGTCCGATTAATGAAGCGAATGCTGAATTAACTGAAATTATTGAACCTTCAATACCAATCCTGCACATTGGTTGTGAAATTTCTCTTATTGGTTCTTGTTCTTGATGGTTTTTCCATGTCTGTCGAACGACCGCTGTATCAAGCTTAATTCTGCTGCAAAGCACAATTGCTGCGGCGTTAACATCCTGACCGCGATAGAAATTCAGTTTAACCGGAAATCTTTCAAAACTTTCTTTTAAAAGAAAAGTAATTATCTCACAAGTATTATCCTCGTTCAATTGTTGAATAACATAGAGTAATTCATCTTTGTTCATTGCAGGGAACAAATCATTAAAAGAGAGATTAGACTCAGTTCTTTTTCTGCCACTGATATTTTCAAATTGTTTATCCCAATCGAAAATAGTTCCATCACCATTGATTAAAAAGATACCGCTTTCTTTTCTCCGGGAAATTTCCTGGTAATATTCAAGTTTGCGCAATTTTTCAACCATTGCATCAATCTCCTCTGGAGGAAGAGGACTCTCTTTGAAGATCAGATAAAGAATCTGAACAAAACCATTTTCCCCGATTACAGGTTCTATAGTACAGTCATAACGTTTTTTATTATTATTGCTGCCAAATTCAAGTTTGATAAATTGTGCTCTGCCAAATTGGGCTGCAGTATTAAATGAATCAGTTATTTTTTGCTGATGTTGCAGATTGAAAATCTCTTTTATATTTCTGCCTGTAATTTCTCTTCTTGAAAGATTCGCCTGTTGAATCTCTTTTCCTGAGGAATATTTTATATCACCTCTCGCATCGGTTACAATAAGAAACATCTCTTCCTTATCAATAGAATCTGTAGGCAGTTTCAATTGCGATGTATCAGCATTTTCAGGTAAGAACTCTAGGTTTTCAATAATTAACATCCCGCCTATTATGCTATCATCTTCAAAAATGGGTGAGCCTTTAGCTATCAATGAAATAAGTCTTCCATCATTAGCTTTGATATGTTTGATTTCTTTTTCGAATGGCTTTCCTTTAACCGCTGCTTTAAGATCTTCAATGATATTTATCGGAGGGAAAATATTATACTTGAAAATATTTATGTTCAAGAGTGAAGTGTTGAATTGATGTAGCAGACCCATCTTATGGAAATTCTGATTAATAAACTCCACTCTTCCATGAGAAGAGAATGTAAGAATCCCCAGCGGAATCTGGTCTATGAGTATTTCCGTACTCTGTTGCAAAAAAAATTGCCCACACTAAATAGTTTGAAAAGCAGATTTAACGTGCATTTACAGCAATTATAGTGCTAATCGGTAAAAATTTTTTCATAATTTTTTTGTTTAAAAATCACTTTGCTAACTAAATTCGATTTTAATAAAACATTCGTGAAAGTCCTTCAAAAAAACAAAATAATTATAACTTTAAGCGAAATGATTCATCATCAAAAAAGATTTTACTTGCTTGTTGATAACAATGTTTGTCGTCTCAGAATGATATGTTTTATTATGTTAACGTAGCAAAATAAGAAAGAATTCAGGTAGTCAAACCCAGAATTGTCAGAGACATAAATTAGAAAAATTTCCTTAAATTTTAGTTAGAAATATTAATAATTCCGTGTGTTGTGTTAAATAAATTTTTCCAAACAATCGGCAGGAGATCATTAGCTTTTCTTGAAGAGACCGGGCAGATATTCCTGATGCTTTTTGGAATTATTAAGAGTTTAAAAAGTCTTCATCGCACAAGAAAAGAAGTGATGTTTCAGATGCAGCACATCGGCGTAGATTCATTACCGTTAGTTGTAATCATTGCAACATTCACCGGTGCAGTTGCTGCGTGGCAAGCTGCGTATCAATTAAAAGGAATAGCTCCGCTCTCGCTTTTGGGCGGAACTACAAGCCGAGCCATTATCACTGAGTTAGGTCCGGTTTTAACGGGAATTGTTATTGCAGGAAGAGTCGGTGCATCCATAGCCGCAGAACTTGGAACTATGAAAGTTACAGAGCAAATAGATGCACTTGAAATTATGGCAATTGATCCGGTAAGATATTTAGCAATGCCAAGATTCCTCGCCGCAATTTTAATGATGCCCGTGCTGGTTATATTTGCAAACACAATTGCAGTTGCCGGTGCGTATGTTGTTTCCGATTATTTTTTGCAAGTTCCCTATGGTGTATTCTTTGGTTCAGTGCGACAATTTTTTGAATTTTCTGACCTTACGGGAGGTCTGATTAAAACAGTTGTATTTGGCGGTGTTACTTCACTGCTCGGTTGCCATATAGGATTTAAAACTTCCGGCGGTGCTGAAGGTGTTGGTCTTTCAACAATCCGATCATTTGTGCTTTCTGCGGCACTTATTTTAATACTTGATTACTTTTTGTGGACATTGCTTTTTTAAGTGAATATTCATTAAATATTTTAATGTGATGTTTGTCAATTTGGAGTTTAAATTCTCAACAAAATTGAGTACCATTAATTATCAATTAAGAAAATTCTGGAGTAAACAATGGAACCAATTCAATTCAATTTAAAAGAAAGAAAATACAAAGTTAACCTTCCTGAATCTCTTGGTTTCGGCAAAATTTTTACCGACCACATGTTTGAAATGGATTATAATGAAAAGAATGGTTGGCATAATCCAATTATACGACCAGTTGACGAATTACCAGTTCATCCGGCGTCAATGTTTATTCATTATGGTCAGGCTGTATTTGAAGGATTAAAAGCATTCAAACAGGATTCTGGTGATATAGTAATTTTTAGACCTGATAAACATTTTGAAAGATTAAATAATTCTTCAAGACGAATTTGTATCCCTGAGATTGATATCAACTTTGCAATTGAAGCGCTTAAAGAATTAATCAATGTCGATAAAGATTGGATTCCGATAAAGCATGGTGAAGCACTTTATATCAGACCTTTCATTTTTGGTTCTGATCCCTTTCTTGGTGTTAAGCCTGCAAAAGAATATAAATTTATTCTGTTGTTATCACCTGTTGGCGCATATTATCCCGAAGGATTTAAACCCGTAAAAATTTTAGTAACAGATGAATATGTGAGAGCAGCACCTAAGGGATTAGGTGAATGTAAAACGCCAGCTAATTATGCTGCAAGTCTTCTTGCTGGTCAGGAAGCTATTAAACGAGGATTCACTCAGGTCTTGTGGCTTGATGGAGTTTACCAGAAATACATCGAAGAAGTCGGAACGATGAACATCTTTATAAATTTTAAAGATGAAGTTGTAACACCAAAACTTAATGGAACAATCCTGCCAGGAGTTACCAGAAGATCAGTTATTGACATTCTGAAAGAATGGAAGATGAATATTGTTGAAAGAGAAATTTCAATTGATGAAGTAGTTGAAGCTTATGATACAGGTAAACTACTTGGTCTTTTTGGAACAGGAACAGCAGCTATAATTTCATCGGTTGGCTGGTTAACTTACAAAAACAAACAAATGGTTTTCAATAATGGAAAACCGGGCGAATTGGATCTGAAACTTTTTAATGAGCTCACCTCAATTCATTATGGAGAGAAGAAAGATGTTCACGGTTGGTTGATGCCAGTTGAACAAAAAGAAGTTGTTTTCTCGTAAAATCAATTATTGGGCAGAATGAAATGATTCTTCTGCCCAACTACTAAGCGATCCCCACCTCTGGTTCAATAATTTTATAAAAAGTACTTGACAAGTGGTCAAATGTGCACTATATTTGCAGTGAACAATTGAGCACTATAATGAAAAATAAATTAACAGACAGGCAAGAAGAAATACTAACTTTTATCCGACAATTCACTAATGAAGCCGGGTATCCTCCGACACTCAGGGAAATCGCCAGAAATTTTCAGATCTCTTCAACGTTTGGAGTAAAGAGACACCTTGATGCTTTGGTAAAGAAAGGGTTCATTAACATTGAAAGCAATGCAAGCAGGGGAATCTCTTTTATCAAAAAGAATGTTGATGAAACGGGGGAACTGACAGCAAGAGATGAAAATATTTTTATAAAAATTCCAATTCTCGGTCGTGTCGCAGCAGGACTTCCCATTAATGCTGTGGAAAATTTAGAGGGTTCATTAGTTGTAGATCCATCTTTTCTTAAAAAAGTTGAAGATGCGTTTGCACTTCGTGTAAAAGGAGACAGCATGATAAATGCTGGTATTAATGACAGGGATTTAGTTATTGTCTCACCAAAGGAACAGGCGAAGAATGGTGATATAGTAGTTGCCATGTTAAATGATGAGACTACAGTAAAGAAATTCGAATATATAAATAATAAAATCAGATTGATCGCAGAAAACAACTCCTACAAACCAATTGATGTAAAAACCACAGATGAATTCAGACTAATTGGGAAAGTAAAAGGTGTTGTGCGATGGTTAAATTAACAGGAGTCAAAATGAAGACAGATATTTTCATTCAAGCAATTAAAAACAGATATAATCTTCAATTTCTTTATGGTTTGGAAGAATTCAATATTGAGCCATACTACATTTCAAAGAATACTTTTGGAAGAAAAATAATTTATGGTCGGATCAAAAATACAAATGAGGTTCGCAAATTTGAATATAATAGAATTGCAAATATTCGAATTGTAAACTCATTCAGATTTTCACCGGTTATTCCATTAAACTCTTTTGCTTCCTAAGGAGATAAAAATTCATGAACACTTCAGAAAAAAAAGCAATTGATCTTCTGGTAAATGAATTCTGGCGACTTGGTTATTTTACTTTGAGCAGAAGACTTGGTACCTATCTTCCCGAACCATCAAATATTGGCAGATTCTCTGTTGATGTAATTGGAAGACTTAAAGAAAAGTATGCAATTGGAATTACTCTCACCAAAGAAGATATTTTCAATTCTGATTTAATTGAAAAGATCAACTATCTTGCTTCCAGAAAAAGTAAAGCAACTGATAAATCGATACTATTATTAATCGGCGTGCCAGATGAATACTTTAAACAAGTAAAAGAAATTTTATCCTATGTTGATGACAAGATTATAAAAAATATAAAGCTTACGAGAATCGTTGAGCATGAAGAAATTAATAAACGAAATTATAAATTGAAGCAAGAACCGATTTTCTCCTGAGATTAAATTTCCCACTATGATTATTGCCTTTCTTCCCACCTATGCAATCCTAATATTCTGAACACTGGATTTTAATTTAGTGTGTATTATTCATTTTCCTTGATTTATTAGCGAACCCGCTATAATTTTACAGGCTTCATCAATTAAATAAATTTAAGATTGGCAAGAAAAACATCACAATCTGATAAATCCCTTCAGGAGGAACTGAAGAGAAGCGGTGAAATACCTACCCATATTGCAATAATTATGGATGGAAATGGAAGATGGGCTAAAAAACGTGGATTACCACGTGTTGCCGGGCATCGAAAAGGTGTAGAGACTGTAAGAGAAATTGTAGAAGTTTGTGCTGAGATAGGAGTACAATATCTGACACTTTACACATTCTCAACAGAAAACTGGAAAAGACCCAAGGATGAGGTCTCAACATTAATGAGACTTTTACTTAAAAGTCTTAAGGATAGACTCGATGAGCTTAATAAAAATAATATAAAACTAACCTGTATTGGAAACATTGAATCTCTTCCGGACGTCGTACAGCAGCAGCTTTTTAAAGATATTGAAAGAACCAAAAATAATAAGCGAATGACATTAAATCTTGCTCTGAGCTATAGTGGTCGATGGGAACTTTTGGAAGCTGTAAAAAATATTTCAAAAAAAATTGCGGAAGGTAAAATTTCTGCTGATACTATTTCTGAAAAAACTATTTCTGATCACTTGACAACTAAAAACATACCCGATCCCGATCTTCTAATCAGAACGAGTGGAGAATTTAGAGTAAGTAATTTTCTGCTCTGGCAAATAGCTTATTCAGAATTTGTGATCCTTGATGTTTATTGGCCGGATTTTTCCAGGGAACATCTTTACAATGCTATCAGGCAATACCAAAAACGAGAGCGCAGATTTGGTAAAGTAAGCGAACAAATTATTAGCTCATCAAACGAATTACATAACAAGGATTAAACTTTTGTTGTTATATAGATCGCTAATAATTTTCTTTGTCATTTTTCTATCGATAAATTCATTCCCACAGGGAACTCAAAAGAGTTATAAAATTTTAGGTATATCTGTTGAAGGCAACAAATCTGCAGATGCTACAACGATAATTGCAAACAGCGGATTAAAAGTTGGAAGTGAGATTCAAGTACCCGGTGATCAAACTTTGAGTGCAATCAGACAACTCTGGACACTAAATATTTTTTCAGATATTCAAATTCTGATTGAAAGAGAAATTTCCGAAGGTGTTTTTCTTCTCATTAAAGTTGAAGAATATCCCCGCCTTGAAAAAGTTGTAATTGAAGGTAATGATGAAATAGATACAGAAGACATCGAGAGCAAAGTAACTTTTCTTCGAGGAACTGTAATTTCTCCGCAGTCCATCGCAAAACTAAAATTAAGAATAAAAGATCTTTATGCTGAGGAAGGATTTTTAAACGCTGAAATAAAAGATGACATTTTTGAGTTTGTCACTGCTGATACAGTTGATGATGAAATTACAGTTTACTGGAGGAATAAAAAAGATTTCTCAGATGAGTACAACTTCACCTATGAAAGCAGCGATCTGATTTACTCTAACCTTATCGAAAGAATTAAAGACAGAGTATTATTAAAATTAACCATAAATGAAGGTAACGAGGTAGTCGTACGGGAAATTGATTTTAGCGGCAATACTGTATTCGATAGTGATGAACTTGCAGGAGAAATGGAAGAAACATCTATAGCAAAATGGTGGAAGTTCTGGTCGAGTGCTCAATTCAAACCTAAAGAATTTGAAAAAGATAAACAACTTGTAGTAGATTTTTATAAGAAGAATGGTTATCGTGATGCAGAAATCCTGAGCGATTCGCTCGATTATTTTAATGACAATAAAGACTTAAAAATTCTTATCAATGTATATGAGGGACCTCAGTACATGATTAGAAATATTACGTGGGAAGGTAACACGGTCTATCCGGATTATGTACTAAATGAAAGACTCGATTTTGCAAAAGGTGATGTCTATGATTATGAAAAGTTCCAGCAAAATCTACGTGGAAACGAAGCGCAAACAGATATTTCTGCATTATATCTTGATAATGGTTACCTTACATTCAATGCACAGGCAGAAGAAAAAAGAGTAAGCACTGATTCAATTGATATTCATATTCGTGTTGAAGAACGAAATCAGTTCAGAGTTTCACGTGTTGAAATCGAAGGTAATACAAAAACGAAGGATAAAGTTATAAGAAGAGAACTTTATACTATTCCGGGAGATTATTTTAACCGCGCTTTTTTATTCAGAAGTGTTCAGCAGCTTGCCAATCTTCAATACTTCAGTGCGGAAAAATTATATGGTCCCGGAGGAATCGATACCAGGCTTGAAAGTGACAGCACAGTTGCGGTCGTTTTCAACGTGGAGGAGAAATCAAGTGATTACCTTAATGCATCAGTTGGGTATAGCGGTGCATTCGGCTTCAGCGGATCAATTGGAGTTACACTGACAAATTTTTCCATCACAGAACCTTTCTCACTTGGCGGTGGTCAGATTTTAAACTTCAATTGGCAGTTTGGCTTTGGTAATATCTACAGAACCTTTACGGTCGGTTTCACTGAACCGTGGATGTTCGACACTCCGACCTCTGCTGGTGTTGATGTATTCGATACACGTCAGCAGTATGTTTACGATTTGCGTCAGACAGGTGCTACTTTAAGAGTTGGCAGAAGATTAAAATGGCCTGACGATTTCTTTTATGTCCAGGGAAGATTCAGATACCAATATAACAATGTCATCGAAGGACAACAATATTACCAGGAAGGAGTAACGCATCAATATACTCTTGGTGCAACATTTAGCAGAAGAAATATTGATAATCCAATCTTCCCTTCACAGGGATCCTCTTATACTCTTGATTTGGAAATTTCCGGTGGACCATTTTTACCTGGTGATGTCGATTATCATAAAAACACTTTCAAAGCTGAATGGTACAAACGTCTGTTCAATACTAACAGACTGGTATTTTATACGGTTGCTGATTTTGGTTACATTGATGAAATCGTAAAAGGAACACCGATCCAGCCATTTGAATTTTTTTATATGGGTGGTAATGGTTTAGTAATTTCAACTGTATCGCTGAGAGGATATCCTGATAGAAGTGTCGGTCCGAGAAATGTTTTCGGACAAGTGATTGGCGGAAGAGTTTTTGATAAGATTGGAGCCGAACTTCGTTTTGCCGTAACACTTGAACCTATTCCGTTGTACTTGCTTACTTTTGCGGAAGCGGGAAATGTTTTTGAAAGTTTTGATAAAACAGATATTTTTGATATGAGGAGATCTGCAGGTGTGGGGGCTAGAATTTTAATCAATCCTATCGGTTTAATCGGCTTCGATTTTGGTTATGGTTTTGATCGTAAAATTGTTGATGGCAGAGACCCAGAATGGCTCTTCCATTTTCAGTTTGGTAAAGGATTTTAGTTTAACTCAATTTAAAATAACATAAGGAAACAAACTGTGAGAAATTTTCTTTTAATTGTATTCGTGCTTTTCAGCGCTTCTGTTTTTGCGCAAAATAATCAGAAAATTGGTTATGTGGATTCTCAGGTAATACTAACTCAACTTCCGGAAGCAATTAAAGCACAAAGTGATCTTGATGCATTAACAAAAATTTGGTCTGATCAGCTTGATTCGATGACGCTCGGATATCAACAATTACTCACTGACTATCAGAAGCAAGCAGCTACTATGACCGACGAGCAGAAGTTATCTAAACAACAGGAACTTATCGCAATGGAACAAAATATTCTTGGTTTCAGAAATAAGAAATTCGGTCAGCCAAACGGAGAAATTTACCTTAAGCAGGAAGAAATTTTTGAACCCGTTAAAAGAAAAATATATGCTGGAATTGAACAGGTTGCAAAGAGTGAAGGTATGCAGTTTGTGTTTGATAAAAGCGGAGATATCGTTCTTTTGTACGCTGATGCTGCATTCGACATTACCTTTAAGGTTCTTGACAACCTTAAAAGGGGCAAATAATTTCATTTATTTTAATAACCAGGTTCTTTCTTTTTGTGGAAGAACCTGTAATTAAAAATTTTAACTCCACGGAGTCACTATGAAATTGATTCTCTTCTCATTGTTTTTATTCTTACCATTTTACTCATTCGTAAGCCTTGCTCAATTAAAAATCGGATATGTTGATTCTGATACGATCATGGATAATTATCCGGATATACAGGATGCACGACAACAGCTTGATGCTCTTGTGCAGGAGTGGCAAACTGAAGTAAGAAAAATGGAATCCGACCTCAAAGTAAAGCAGGATGATTACGAAAAAAGAAAACTGATAATGACTGAACAAACAAGCTCGGAAGCTTTAGCAGAAATTACCAAACTGCAAAAAGAAATTTCTGATTACCGTGATAAAAAATTCGGAGCGAACGGAGAACTCTTCCAAAAACAAAATGATGTGATGAAACCAATTCAGAATAAAATATTCACCATCATTCAGCAAATTGCATCAGAAGAAAATCTGGATTTTGTTTTTGACAGAAGTGGGGATATCCTTTTCCTTTTTGCAAAACCTGAGTATGACCTGACAGCAAAAGTTATTGAAAGATTAAAACTTGAGTAAAAATATCAACATCAAACTTTCGGAAATTGCTAAACTAATCAATGGTAAAATTATTGGCAATCCAGACTTACGTATCAATTCTCTCGCACGAATTGATGAAGCAGGCAAAGAAGACCTGACATTTTTATATCTTCCTGCGTTTGAAAAATTTCTGTCAACCACAAATGCTGCGGCAATTATCGTTAAAAAAGATTTCGACAAAATCCGTAATGATATTACATACATTGAAGTGGATGCACCTGAGAAAGCTTTCGCTGCTGTTCTATTAAAATTCTTTGCACCAGTTTTTGAACTTAACGGTATTGATAAAAGTGCTTTTATCCATGAAACAACATCACTTGGTGAAAACGTAGCCATCGGCAGAAATGTTGTAATTGGAACAAACTGCAAACTGGGGAATAACGTAAAAGTTTTTCATAATTCAGTTATCCTTAATAATGTTGAAATTGGTGATGATACTTTAATCTTTCAGAATGTAAGCATCAGGGAAGATTGTGTAATTGGAAAGAAGGTGATCATTCACGCCGGGGCTGTAATTGGATCGGATGGTTTTGGATATCAGAAAGATGAAAATAACACTTATACAAAGGTTCCTCAAATCGGTAATGTAATTTTGGAGGATGATGTTGAAATTGGTGCTAACACAACTATCGACAGAGCTGCGCTTGGAAGTACAATTATCAGAAAAGGAGTGAAGATTGATAACCTTGTGCAAATCGCGCACAATGTTACTATTGGAAATAACACCGTGATGTCAGCACAAAGCGGAGTTTCGGGAAGCGTAAAAATTGGAAGCAATGTTATTGTTGCAGGTCAGGTGGGAATTGCAGGTCATCTTGAAATCACAGACAACGTCATACTGATGGCACAGTCAGGTGTACCTAAAACTATTTCTAAACCAGGACTATATTTTGGTTATCCGGCAAAAGAAGCAAAGAAGGCTAAAATACTTGAAGCACATTACAGAAATTTTCCTGAATATGCAGAACGAATTAAAAAATTAGAAGAAGAAATCAAACATCTTAAAGAACTTCTTCTACCAAAAGATTCGTGATCTGATTGGGCGTTGAACGTTAGCTTTTATTGGAATTCATGCCCTATCTTACTAATTTTCACATCAATTAATACATTCAAATCGTAAACAAATCGGATTTTCAATGTTAGAGCAGCAAAGAACTATTATCAAACCTGTAACTATAACAGGAATCGGGCTTCATACCGGAACAGAATGTAAACTTACCTTTAAACCAGCACCCGAAAATCACGGAATTAAATTTGTCAGAACTGATCTTGGAGGAAGACCGGAAATCCCTGCAATTGCTGAAAATGTTGTTGATGTATCCAGAGGAACAACTATCGGAATTGGTGAGGCAAAAGTTCACACAGTCGAACACGTATTAGCAGCAATTATGGGTTTGCAAATTGATAATATTATAATAGAAGTTGAAGGGATTGAACCACCGGTTGGTGATGGTAGTTCACTTCCTTTTGTTGAAGTTTTACAAAGTGCAGGTTTTGAACAGCAGGAAGCACCAAAAGATTATCTGGTAATTGATCAAACAATTATGCATCACGAAGATGACAGACAGGTTGATATTGTTGCTTTACCTCTTGATGATTATCGAGTTACTGTTATGGTAGATTATCAGAATGCTGCTTTGGGAAGTCAGCACACTGGTTTATTTGATTTTGAAAAAGAATTTGCGACAGAGTTTGCACCAGCAAGAACTTTTTGTTTTCTTAGTGAAGTTGAAGCACTTGCAGATCAGGGATTGATTAAAGGTGGAGATATTGATAATGCCGTAGTGATTGTTGATAACAAACTAAACGAAAAACAGCTTTCAGAATTAGGAAAAAAAATTGGTGTGAAAAATAATTTTGTGTTAGGTGAAAACGGAATTCTTAATAATAAACAATTACGTTTTAAAAATGAACCTGTCAGACATAAATTGCTTGACCTGATTGGAGATCTTGCACTTATCGGTGCACCACTTAAAGCACAGATACTTGCTGCACGTCCCGGACACAAAGCTAATGTTGAATTTGCAAAACAGGTCAGAAAACTTTATCAGCAGAAGAAACTTGTAAAGAAATTTCAGGTTGTAAAGAAAGAAGGTATCGTATTCGATGCAAATGCAATTGAACGAATACTGCCGCACAGATATCCATTCCTTCTTGTTGACAAAATCATTCAGCTTGAAGTAGATAAAAAAGTGATCGGGGTCAAATCAGTAACTACAAATGAACCTTTCTTCCCCGGACATTTTCCCGGTAATCCAATAATGCCAGGTGTTTTAATAATTGAAGCTATGGCTCAAACAGGAGGAATTCTCTTGCTTGGCTCTATTCAAAATCCTGAAAATCATCTGGTCTTATTTATGCAAATTAATAATGCAAAGTTCAGAAAACCTGTTGTTCCGGGTGATCAGTTGTTCATGGAAGTCGAGCTTGTTCAGAAAAAAAGTAAAGTTATTCTAATGAGAGGGAAAGCTTATGTTAATGAGGTTCTTGTTGCTGAAGCTGATTTTATGGCTGGTGTTGTGGACAAACCAAAGACTAATAATCTTTCAGTATAAATATGAAAAATATCCATCCTACTGCAATTGTTGATCCCAGATCTAAATTGGGAAATAATTTATCTGTTGGTCCATACGCAATTATCGAAGCCGATGTTGAAATCGGAGATGATTGTTCGGTTGGTCCTCATGCCGTTATCTATAATGGTGCAAGAATTGGTAATCGTGTTAAGATCTTTCAAGGTGCTTCTATTGCAAATTTGCCACAGGACTTAAAATTTTCTGGTGAACCAACTCTTTTTAATGTTGGTGACAATACAGTTATAAGAGAATTTGCGACACTTCACAGAGGTACCAAGGAAACAGGTAAATCCCAGGTTGGAAAAAATTGTTTGTTGATGGCTTATGCTCATGTTGCACACGATTGTGTTGTAGGAGATAATTGTATTATTGCAAATGCAGTTCAGATTGGCGGTCATGCTCAAATAGATGATTGGGTAATTATCGGTGGATCAACACCTGTTCATCAATTTTCACTCATCGGTGAGCATTCCATGGTGGCTGGTGGAATACGTATTACACAGGATGTTCCACCATTTATATTGACTGCACATTTCCCTGCAGATTATGCTGGATTGAATGTAATTGGATTGAGAAGAAGAGGCTTTAAACCAGAAGATATTCAGATTCTAAAGGATGCTTATGGACATATCTACAGCAAGTCACTTAATGTTTCGCAGGCAGTTGAAGTAATAAAAGAAAAATATGGGGATAATATTTATGTGCAAAAAATTATAAATTTTCTGAGCAAAAGTAAAAGAGGAATTGTTGGGAAATGACCTGGCAATTCATAAACACACTTACAAATACAGGTTCCTTTAATATGGAATTTGATTTAGAACTTGTCAGGAATTTTTCGGGGATACCTGTGTTAAGAGTTTACCAATGGGAACCATCCTGCATTTCACTCGGTGCTAACCAGGATATCAGTTCCATAAATCAAAAAAAAATATCCGATGATGGTTTTGATTTTGTAAAGAGACCGACTGGTGGAAGAGCAATTCTTCATTCTGAAGAACTAACATATTCAGTTGTTTATCCTGTTTCAGATGATAAAACGCCAAAACATCTTTATCGTGAAATTAATCTTGCACTGAGGAAAGGTTTAATTCATTATAATGCTGAACTAGAAAAAATTGAGCTCGAACATTTACAACCTCATTTCCCGTCTATTTACAAAGATTCAAAAAGTGCACTTTGCTTTGCTGTATCCGCAATGAATGAACTTAATTATCTTGGGAAAAAAATTGTTGGAAGTGCGCAGCGCAAAATTGGCAGCGTAATACTTCAACACGGATCAATTTTATGTGGTAATTTCCACAAACGGATAATTAATTATCTGACTCTTCCAGCAAATAAAATAGAAGAAATAAGTTTGGAAATTGAACAGACAACTACTGAATTGGAAACGATACTTGGTGAAGAGACACACTATCAGAATTTAGCTTTGTCGATTAAAAATGGATTTGAAAATCACTTTAATATTACATTCGTAGAAAAAATATTTACTGAAAGCATTTCACAGGTAAATTAATGTCAGCAGAAAAAGAAATTAAAAAAGTTACTACGAAAGCTCTCGAAATTTTAAAGAAGAAGAAACTCAGGATTACCGCGCTTACTGCTTACGATTTTATTACGGCAAAAATTCTTGACGAAGCAGGAATTGATATTATTCTTGTGGGCGATTCTTTAAGTAATGTTTTCCAGGGCAATGAAACCACGCTGCCGGTTACGATGGACGAAATGATCTATCACACTAAAGCTGTAACTAAAGGAGTCAATCGTGCAATGGTGGTTGTTGATATGCCTTTTATGTCCTATCAGCTTGGTGCTGATGATGGTTTCAGGAATGCAGGGAGAATTTTAAAAGAAACTCATGCTGCGGCAGTTAAACTCGAAGGTGGAAAACGTGTTGCAGAAACCGTTCGAAAAATAACTGAGAATGGAATACCTGTGATGGGACATATTGGTTTAACACCGCAAAGCATTCACCAATTCGGAAGTTATAAAGAACGTGGCACCACCAAAAAAGAAGCCGACGAAATTTTTCAAGATGCAAAGATTCTGGAAGATGCTGGTGCGTTCGCGGTGGTTCTTGAAAAAATTCCCGCATCACTCGCAAAAAAAATCACATCCTCGTTATCGATTCCTACAATCGGAATTGGTGCTGGAAAATATTGTGACGGACAAATTCTCGTTACTCCAGATATGCTTGCATTAAATGTTGATTTTCATCCAAGATTTGTCAGACATTATTCAAATCTGGCTGAAGAAATGAATAAAGCAGTAACCGAATATATTTCAGATGTAAAAAAAGGCAGCTTCCCGTCGGTAGATGAAAGTTATTAGTTCGAATATGGATTTCCTTATTAGAGCATTCCAAAATAAAACTTCAGTATTTATTTGTGTAATTATCCTTTTCTTTTTTGTATCGCTTGAAATTTTTTCACAGGTGCAGTCAGAAGTTTTTCTTAAAGGTGCTGCAATTACAGATATCGCTGAAGAAGAAGGATATCTCTGGGTTTCAACTTACGGGCAGGGAATCTATCGTTACGCAATTGCGGAAAGCAAGTGGACCAACTTTTCAACTAAAAGCGGAAATCTGAGTGATGATCTTTTCTATGCAATAGAGGTGAGTCAGAATTTTGTCTGGGCTGCTTCAGTGGAAGGCTTGTTCACTTTTACTAAAAAAGCAAATCGTTGGGATAAAAGAAAATTTGCTCAAGGTGGTGAATTCGGAAACTGGATTCGTTCTCTCAAATTTGATCCATCGCAGAATGTTTTATGGATTGGAAGGTTCCGAAACATTACAAGGTTTGATCTTAAAACCAGAAGCTATGAGGACATTAATCGGATACAGGGGAATGATCAAAAATCAAATACCATAAAATCAATTGAACTGGACGGAGACAGCCTGATCTGGTTCGGAACAGAATCGGGTGTTCACATCTTCAATAAAAAAAAGAAATACTCTGATCTAAAGGCATGGAGATATTTTTCTAACAAAGACAAAGCTTTTAAAGAAGAAGGTAAAACAGTTTCGGTTTCAAAAATTCTCTTTGAAGGAAAAAATATCTGGTTTGGAACCGATGAGTTTATCACCGCTGAAGAACCTGATTTTAATCTTGGCGGGATTTATATCTATGACAGAAAAATTAATTGGGACAGGATTTACAAACGTGATGGACTCGGTGGTAACGGAATTTATTCGCTTTGCAGAATTGGTAATTACATCTGGGCGGGTGTTTATGAATTTGACAAACAAAAAAAAGTTGAATACGGAAAAGGACTTTTTATCATAAACAGAATTACACGACAGGTTATACCTGTTGATCTGAATGAATTGAACATCACATCATCATCTATTTTATCTTTTCATTTTGACGGAACTTATCTCTGGATAGGAACCGGCGAAGGTTTGGTAAGACTAAAAATTGATAATAGACTTGCTGTTTGGCCCAAAACCAAATAAATCCCCATCAATATTGAACCAATAAATTCTGGTATAAATTTATCCCAGTATTTCTTTCAACAGTTGGTTTACTCTGACAATTTAATTTCTTAAGTTTAAAGTAATCAGGGAAAAAATTAAGGATGCATTATGAAAATTATATGCAAATTCTTACTGGCACTTTGGGTTTATCTGCCTGTCTTCGCACAAATAACGGAAATATCAAAACTTCCCGTTCAGGACAATTCACAATCAATTAATGAATCAGCTCTGGTCTGGCTTACAGAAAATGAAATGATCATTTTCTTTGTAAACGAAACGCAGGATACAATTTTCTCAACAAGAAGCACTAACCGGGGTGCTGCTTGGCAGGTACCTGAAATTGTTCAGGATATAAATCTATTATCATTCCAAGATGCCATTTACCTCACTACACTTCAAACCTCATCAGGGAGAATATTGCTTGTTTGGAGTATTAGAAGTGAAACAATGAAATTAATATATTCTGATGATAAAGGTTTGACATGGTCATCTCCAATAGATATTTTAGGTGGGGGCTACCCATTATTTCAAAAAAACTCTTCTTATCTTAATCTTACACTGTGGACTAACAATGAAATATGTCTGAGTTTTTACAGTCCTCAAGACGGCAGTTATTATAAATTAAGTTTTGACGATGGATTGACTTGGAGTACAGATGCATTTGAATTCCCAAGACCACCTCAATTCAGGTCATTGGATCTTACAATCATTTCTATTAGCTCAGATACTTTGATAGGTATATACGAAAAAGCAATTAACGAGTTCAATGGTATCTTTTACAGATTGAGTACAGACCATGGACTCAGCTGGTCTGATCCTTTTGTTATTGCTGATGAGGTTTATCATGAAACAAGACCAAAAGTTTCAATATTAGATAATGGAAACATTATGGTTGTTTATCAGAGAGACAAAGTTAAAGTTGCAACTAACTACGGCGAAAAGGATATTTACTTCAAAGTGAGCAGTGATAATGGAATCTCATGGTCTGAGGAAAATAAATTTACGAAGTATATTGGCGAGGATAACTCACACAGCGTTTCAACACTTAACAATAAAACATTTATTTCGTTTGCTACTGAAAGATATTCAGAAATTGTTCCTGCAGAATATCATTATAATTTAGCGTATGGTGTTATCCAAGAGTCTCAAGATAAATTTACACCACCAAAAGTTTATTACGCATATGCACCACCTGAACTGAAAGATTTAGTGAATGAAACTTTTGTTTATCAACTTACTGTTATTGATGACGAAGCAGTTAAGTCAGTAGAAGTAATGTTAGAAGATTCAGTTTATATCGGAGAGGCTTTTGATGATGGGCTGCACAATGATGGAGCAGCAAATGATTCTGTCTTTGCAAACACTTTTCCATTGCTTAACCCCAGATATATTTATGGATATAATTTCAATGTAAATAAAATTGAACTGCCAATGAACAATGCCGGACTTCTGGCTGATATTATGATAAGGTATGGTATTGAAGCAACGGTGATTCCATCTGATTATGGAGAAAATAAGTCAGCTTACAAAAACGATATTTCATTTAGCGGAACAAGTTCATTAGGAAAGTATGACGATGTAGGTTTTCTCTTCTCATCTGGTTTCTTTCTATCGGGCTATACTAATGGATCTAAGTGGGCTAACGCCGTAGCATCAGCATCTCTGGTAGAAGATTATTTAGCTGGAACAGTTGGTTCTGATCCGGAAGACCCGCTTTTTGGAATTTATGTTGTTAAAAGAGATGATATACCTTTTAGTTTGTCCTGGCAGGACTGGCAAAATGCGGTTTCACTGGGTGCAGAATTTTATGACGGGGATGCAGATGGTGTCTATAATCCTATTGATAAAAATTTTAATGGGACCTGGGATTTGAATGAGGATATGCCGCCATTGATTGGAGATGTAATTGCATGGTGTGTTTATAATGATGGACTTCCGGCAAATCAACGCAGATGGCAATCAGAACCACAAGGAATAGAAATAAGGCAAACGCTTTTTGCAGTAAATGATCCGGCATTAGAGAATGTTATTTTCATTAAATACAATATTCTGAATACGGGTTCGGCAGCTCAATTGATGGATTCAGTTTATTTCGGAATTTGGGAAGATGGTGATGTTGGTGATGCAACTGATGACATGGTTGGCTGCGACACTTTGCTTCAATCTGGTTTCTATTATTCAAATGTACCTGACTGGGAGTATGGTGAAAATCCGCCATCGTTTTTTACTACGCTTTTACAGGGACCAATAATCAAAACAAATAATCCGGCAGATACAGCTTATAATTTTTATGGAGAATTAATAGGAAGAGAAAATTCTGTTGAAGCTAAAAATCTTAATATAACTTCGAGCATCTTTCACTTAGGAGGTGTCGTAGTGGCAGGTGATCCTAATGATGCAAATGAGGCAAGAAATTATTTGGAAGGAAAAACCCGTGTCGGAAATTATCCTAATCCCTGTACATTCCCATTTTGCCAGGTAAGGGGAGGAGTAGATTGTCAGCAGGTCAATCCGTACTTTTGGGCATCTGGAGACCCAATCACGGATGTTGGCTGGATTGATACGCAAAATAGAGACCATAGAAATTTAGTAAGTACCGGTCCATTCAAATTAGAAAAAGATAACCCACAGGAAATAATTATTGCTTATGTAATTGGCAGAGGAACTGATCCGCTTAACTCAATAACTGTTGCAAGAGAAAATGTTCAGCGAGCAATTGAAGAATATGAAAGCAACTTTGCAACTATGACTTACACACCACCACCTGCAACAAATCCGGTTACGAGTTATGTGCTTTATCAGAATTATCCAAATCCATTCAACCCAAATACGACAATAAGATACGAACTCCCGCAGGATGGGCAAGTTACAATAGAAATATTTGATATACTTGGTCAAAAAGTTAAAACAATATTAAACGAATTTAAGAAAGCTGACAGGTACGAAGTAACTTTCAGTTCAACAGGACTGGCAAGCGGAGTTTACATTTATCAATTGAGAGTGAATGATTTCATCACAAGTAAAAAAATGATTGTGTTGAGATAAAAGTAATCAATAAATATTATTAAGAATGGAGGAAGAAATGAAAACAACGATTTTCAAAAAAGAAATTCTTTTCTGGTTCTTCCTGATTTTCCTGATTGGCTATTCAGGAACTTTCAGCCAGAATGTTGGTTCAGCAACATACATACAGGTAAATGATATTTATCTGCCATTCAACAACAAAGGAATTATAGCAGATGTGAATGTTCCACCGCTTGGCTCGACAGGTCAATTTGCAGGCGGCACTTTTTTATTTTCTTCTGGTTTTTGGCTGAGTGGTTACTCAAATGATTCTCTCTGGGCTAATGGAGTCGCATCTGCTTCACTTGTAGAAGATTATGTTGCAGGAACAGTTGGAATGAACCCAAACGACCCTAAAGCATCGATCTATAAATTAACCTCATCTGATATTCCATTCGGACAAAGTTGGCAGGATTGGATTGATGCTGTTGATCTTGGCGCAGATTTTTATGATGGGAACGAAGATGGTATTTACAATCCTGTTGACCTCAACGGAAACAACCAGTGGGATCCTGATGAGGACAAGCCTGATTTAATTTTGGATGAAACATATTGGTGTGTTTTCAACGATGGACTTCCTGCAAACCAGAGAAGATGGGAAGAAGAACCTTTTGGTATTGAGATAAAACAAACAATTTTTGCTGAAGCTTCTTCAGGTGCAACTAATAATCTAGTATTTGTCAGATATAGAATTAAAAATACCGGGGCGGTTGCAGATACATTAAAAGAAGTTTATTTCAGTATGCAGGCTGATGCAGATGTCGGAGATCCAACTGACGATCTTTATGGATGTGATACTACCAGACAAGCAACTTACTATTACAATAATTCGATCGATCAGGTTTATGGTAATCAGGTCCCTTCATTTATGATGGATATGTTGACTGGACCTGTAGCTTATATTCCTGGTGAAACTTTTATTGATATGAACGGAAATAATATTTATGAAAATGGAGTGGATACTCCTTTAGATACAGCAGTTAATTATCTCGGACCAATTGGTATCACAATTTATCCTGGGGCAAAAAATTTAATTTTAAACTCGGCAGTTTGTCAATTTGGTGGTGACCCTGTTGTAAGAGAACCTGCAAACATTACTGAAGTGCGAAACTATATCTTCGGATTAACCGCAACCGGAACAATTGTAAATCCTTGTACGTTTGCGTATGGGCAGGTAGTTGGAATTCCCTGTAATCAGGTAAACCCATATTTCTGGTTTTCAGGTGATCCGGTTGCAAACATAGGATGGATTTCAACTGATGAGCGTGATGTTCGTGGGAATGGAACAACAGGTCCATTCATTTTAGTGACAAATCAAGAAGTCGAGATACTAATTGCGTACGAAGTGGACAACAGCATAACACCGCTTGGCGGAATAACTGCAGTAAGATCAATCTCAGATGAAGTACAAACTTTTTATGAAAATAATTTTGGTTACCCAATTGTTTCTGTTGATGATGAGCAAGAAATAGTTTCTGAATTCAGGCTTGAACAAAACTATCCAAATCCATTTAATCCAAACACAAAAATAAAATTTACTATCCCAAATGTCATTGCGATCCGGCAATTGCCGGAGAAGCAATCTCAGTTAGTTACTTTGAAAATTTACGATATTCTCGGTAACGAAATTGCAACTTTGGTTAATGACGAACTTTCACCGGGAGAGTATGAAGTTGAATTTAATACATCATCCATCAAACATCTTCCATCTTCCGGAATTTATTTTTATACTTTGAAAGCTGGTGATTTCGTTCAGACGAAGAAAATGATTCTACTCAAATAAAAATCATTTTTAATAATATCCATTAATATAAATGGAGGAAGAAATGAAAATAATATTTGCAATTTTATTTATAGGATATGCAATAAATGTTTATTCACAGGGGAATGGTCATCCTTTGACATATGATGATTTTGACACTTTGGACGTGAACAATATTCAGTTGGTAACTTCGAATGTTGGAAACTGTGATGGAGCTAAATGGTTGGAGCTTGCGCCTAATAATCAGCAAGGTTATGGCGACTGGATCATTTTTGATCATGGTCCCTGGTTGGTTGGTAAAGTCAATGGTGAACCTATACTTTCAATCATTCAATGGTGGAAAGCATGGAACTACTCACCAGGTCCTATTATTAATGGTCAGGCTGCAATGCTTATTCACCCTGAGGATTCATTAAAATACAGAACTTATAAAATAACTCAAGGTGATGATGATACTAATCCTGATTATGCTGAATGGCCTGTTGAATATGGTGCGCCTGTAAAACCAAATGGAGATCCCTTAATCAAAGGATATCAGACTATTTGGAGTGCATATAATTCTTTCGATACTACTGCAACAATTTTCAGTGGTCTTTGGAATGGACCTTTGACAAGCTATCCGGTTGAAATTCATCAGACAGTTTTCGCAAAAAATGGTTTTGAAAGTGATTCGGTAGATATTTTATCTAATGTTGTTTTTCTAGAATGGGAGATAATTAATAAGAGTAACTCAGTAATAGACTCGGCTTATTTTGGTTTTTGGTCAGATATTGATTTTAATGGAGCAGTTGACAACAATCCTGGAGTTGACACTTTAAGGCAAATAGGATACTGCTGGAATGACCAAGAAAATATTTGGGACTCACTTTATCCGGCAGTGGGATATGTGCTATTGTTCGGTCCTGCTGTTGACTCACCTGGGAATACAGCAACTTTTAAGGGAAGAAATTTACCTGATCATAAAAATCTTCAGTTGAATGCGTTTCGAGGTATTGGTGATGATTCAATTTGGAATATGCCTCTGATAGCTCCGGTTCGTTCAATGCTCGAATCGCAATATGTAGCAAATGGGCTTCAAGCAGATGGAAATCTGATTATAAATCCAATTACTAATCTTCAAACGACTTTTCCGTTTTCAGGTGATCCCGTAACTGGAGAAGGATGGATATATAATCTTGTTACTTCAGGCGGTGCAGGTTTTGTTTTTTTCTCCGGACCGTTTACAATTTCACCAAATGATACACAGTGGTCGATGATTGCTGTTGTTCCCGGATTAGGAACGGATCGGCTTAACAGTATAACGAAGATGAGAAGAAAAGCAGAAATACTACATTCTTTACCCTATGATAGTCTTGCATTCGGTACTTTAAGTTATCCAATTACAGATGTTGAATATGAGGGAACATCTATACCAATGGAATTTAAACTCGAACAAAACTATCCTAACCCATTCAACCCAAGCACTAAAATAAGTTGGCAGTCGCCGATAGGTAGTTGGCAAACTTTAATAGTGTTTGATATTCTCGGACGGGAAATAGCAACGCTTGTTAATGAATATAGACCAGCAGGTAATTATGAAGTTGAGTTCAATGGTCATTCTGACGAAGGTCAGAATCTTCCAAGTGGTGTGTATTTTTATCAGCTAAGGATTCAAGGTCCTGAAACAAGTTCAGGACAAGGAATAATCCAGACTAAGAAAATGATTCTACTCAAATAAATTACCTCATTTCAAAATAAATCATTTCAAAGCTCCGCAATTCGGGGCTTTATAACCTCTCTATTTATACTTATTTTAATTTTCAAATTTTATAATAATCAGGAATAAAATGGTAGATATTTCTAATAAACGACTTGATGAATTAAAGAAAGGTTTCGATGGAAAAAGAATTGCAGTTATTGGTGATATGATGCTGGATGGTTATTTCTGGGGAGATGTTAAAAGAATTTCCCCTGAAGCTCCGGTCCCTGTGCTTGACGTTGAAGATGAGTTTTTTCGCTTTGGCGGTGCAGCAAATGTCGCTTTGAATGTTTTAACTCTCGGAGGAATTCCTGTCCCGGTTGGTGTAATTGGTAATGATACTTACGGTAATATTTTTTCTTCGTTACTTAAAGAAAAGAAAATTAATTCGGATGGAATTATAATTGATAGTGATAGACCAACAACTACAAAAACCAGGGTAATCGCGAACAATCAGCATGTAGTCAGGATTGATAAAGAAAGTAAAGTAAATATTAGTAATCATATTGAATCAAAGATTCTATACTTTCTCGAAAGTGTTCTCAGCAGTATTGACGGAATAATACTTCAGGATTACAATAAGGGAGTTTTAACTCCATCACTCATCTCAAAAATTATTTCAATCGCAAACAAAAAAAATATACTCATCACAGTTGATCCTAAATTCGATAATTTTTTTGAATATAAAAACGTCACTGTAATAAAACCAAACAGAAAAGAAACTGAGACCATTCTTGGAATCAGAATTAAGGATGATAAAGATATTTCATCCGCCGGAAGAAATCTTTTGCAAAAACTGAATTCGGAGTACGTGCTTCTCACACTTGGCGAAGGTGGAATTGCAGTTTTTGAAAAAGGCGGCAATGAAAGAAGAATGCCGACAAAAGCCAGAAAGGTTGCTGATGTTTCGGGTGCAGGTGATACCGTAATATCAACTCTTACTATTGGTCTTACTTCGGGTGCAAATATTTATGAAGCATGTTTCCTTGCTAATTATGCTGCGGGAATTGTGTGTGGTGAAGCCGGAATTGTCCCGATCGAAAAAGAAACTCTTTTTCAAACTGTACTAAAAGATAACTTATGAGTTCAGCAACTTCCCTGACTGAAATAAAAAAGATAAGATCAAAACTTAAAACCGAAGGACAAAAAATTGTTTTTACTAACGGAGTTTTTGATTTAGTTCATGCGGGTCATGTCGATTATCTCTCCAAAGCAAAAAAACTTGGCGATGTTCTTATCGTTGGCTTGAATTCTGATGATTCTGTTAAAAGAATTAAGGGCGATAGAAGACCTATTCTCAAGCAGGAAGAGAGAGCGTTTATTATCTCCAATCTCAAACCGGTTGATTATGTAGTTCTGTTTGACGATGACACACCGGAAAAATTAATTTCTGAAATAATTCCTGATATACTTGTTAAAGGTGCAGACTGGTCAATTGAAAAAATAATAGGCAAAGATATTGTTGAAAGAAATGGAGGCAAGGTGATGAACATCAAATTTGTCAATGATCAGTCAACTTCCAAAATAATTGATCTTATTGTTAAAAGATTTTCGAACTAATAAATATGCTTTTTCGCAGGAAGTCAGATGTTAAAAGACCGCTTTTCAGGAAAATAGTTAATTATTTTCTTGGCGCAGGTATCGGTCTTTTATTAATTCTGCTTGTTGCTTTTGGTTACACTCAAACATCTTCATTTCGTAATTGGCTTAAAGAAGTTATTGTTGAACAGGTCAACTCATCTACGAATGGAAAGTTATACATCGGAAATATTGATGGAACTATTTTCACTACATTAATTTTATCTAACACCTCATACACACTAGAGCAGGATACACTTTTTTCAGCAAAAAAAATTGAATTGAAAGTAAGTCCGTTAAGAGTTCTTCTGAAAACTATCTACTTACGAAAACTCGAAATCGAAAACGCTGATATCTCATTGCTGAAAAATGAGAATGGTGAGTTAAATATTTCCAGAATTACCTCTCCTGCTGAAGAAAAAGTTGAAGAAATCGAAGACTCACTCTCCACTTCGCAGCCATTTAGCTGGAAGATTGATGTAGCTGAACTTAATCTTATCAATGTGAACTTTAAGCATCAGACAATTGCCAATAAGAATAGTACTAACTTGTACTTGCAGCCAGATATGGATGATTTAAGGCTTCAAAATATTAATCTTTCACTCTCAGCATCTGCTGATATGATTGAAAATGAATACCAGGTTCTCATTTCTGAATTTAGTGTAATTCCAAACTTAATTGGTTTCAAGCTGCTTAATCTTTCCGGCAATTTTATTCTCCTCGATGATATGGCAGGAGTAACAGATCTTAAAATCATTACCGAACGATCGTACGTTTCTCTCAACGCTGCAATATCTGATTTTCATCTCTTTAATGGTGAAGAACTGGATCTTGAAAAGTCACCGGTTAAAATTGAAATGAGTGCGATGGATTTTAACTTTGATGATTTGACAAACTTCATTGATGGAACTGATATTCTTAAAGGAAGTCTGGAAACGCATGTAAATGCGCAGGGTACGTTTGATGAACTTGAATTAAAAAATCTTGAAGTAAAATTTAACGAAACCAGTCTCAATGCTTCGGGCTATCTTCAAAATATTCTTGGTGGAGAGAATATGTTGATAGACATGAAATTCAGGGATTCATTTGTCAATCAAGATGATATAACCAACTTGTTACCTACTATCGGAATACCTACTTACAAAGATTACGGCGTACTTCGGTTTGATTCTCTGGCTTTTGTTGGGAAGCCGCTTGATTTCACTGCTAATATGCTTTTAAAGACAGATAAAGGCGGCGTAAGTGGATTAGTAAAGATGAACTTAACAGGTGAGGAAATAGAATATGATTATCAAATCAAAACAACTGATCTAAATCTTATGCCGGTTGCAGGAATAAATACAAGTTTGAATTTAGTCGGCAATTTAAAAGGCAAAGGTTTTTCACCTGAAAATCTTGAAACCTCAATACACATTCAGGCAGGTACTTCAAATATCGAAAATATTTTTTTCAGGGATTTCAATATTAATGTGGATGGTTCAGGTGGTTTAATTAATACTGATATCTCCTTTTCTTCTGCCAAAACCAGAGGAAGTTTTGATGCTCATTTTAATTTTACTGACACCACAACATCGAAATATAATTTTGACTTGGTTCTGAAGGGTTTTAATCTTGATGATTTTGTGAAGCAAAGCGGAATTAATACGGAGTTGAATATCTCGCTGAAAGGTGATGGTGAAAATTTTGATCAGGACAGGTTGAACTTATTTGCTGTGTTGGAAATTGACAGCTCGCATCTTGATAACATCGTAATAGATAGCACTACATTGATAGCTGATATTAGAAGCGGACAAGAAGACAGAGTCATAAACATTATATCTGATTTAGCAGATCTTACAATTACAGGTGAGTTTACCTTGACTGAAGCAATCGATGTTATCTCAGATGAAATACAACTCATCTCGAATTCGATTCAGAAAAAAATGGAAAAAATTCAACCACCTGATTTCAGAGATGTGACTCATGAAACTGCATTGAACACCGTTTCAGAAAATTCAGATTTATATCTTCCGGAAAAAAGATTAAATATTCAGTATTTACTCGAACTGAAGTCATTCGAATTACTTTCACTTTTCTTGGGAAATGCTGAAATTGAAGTTGATGGCGAAATTTCAGGGAAACTTGCTTCGAGCGGGGATACAACAATTCTTACACTTGATACTAAAATTGATCAGATGAAATACTGGGATGGGCAGGAACTTTATTACTTGTCGGATTTTGAATTTACTACTGAAGTCAATAGTCAATTATATGCTGATTCTTTTGATGGGTTCACTGCTGACCTAAATTTATCTGCAAAAAGAATTTTTACTGGCAGCGAAATAACAGATTTGAAACTGGATATTAATTTTATTGATAACGATGCTCAGGTTGATCTTAATGTCACTTATGATACGGATTTTACAATTGATTTAAATGGAGGACTTTCAGTTAAAGATGGATTTGTGGAAGTTAACTTTGAAAAGTTTCGTGCTAGTTACATTGACTTTAACCTCACTAATAGCGGAGACATAAAATTTAATTACTCAAATGATAACTTCAGTTTTGATGCATTCAGACTTGTTCATAATAGCGGAAACCTTGATTTGAATGGTGTTCTGTCACTCGAAGGCAATGAAGATTTAACACTGAAACTCAGTACTTTTAAGATGAATGACTTGAGTAAAAATCTTCTTGGTCTTGGTAAGGATAAATCTATTGATGGTGAACTTAATCTTGACTTCCGATTGACTGGGACTGCGAAGAATCCTGTCATGAATCTTGAATATTCGGTTGATTCACTTAAAGTTCAAAATTATAATTTCGGCTCGTTAAATTGTAATGCATCTTATGCCTCAAAGTTATTTGGATTTGATTTAAGTTTTCTCGGATCGAATAATCTTTTGCAGAAAAAAAGTCTGGGCATTGAAGGCTCTCTACCAGTTGATCTTTCATTCTTTGCAGAAAATAGAAATACCGGCGATGATTATTTTGATGTAAAACTTTTTGCTGACAATTTCGATCTGAGTTTTGTTGGAAGCTTTCTGCCCGGAATAAAAAATATGAAAGGAATGTTGAACGGAAATGTTCGTTTCTTCGGTCCTTACGAAAATATTTTAAATGAAGGTGAGCTGACAATAAATAATTCATCCTTCTTGCTTGAAGCAGTAAATCTGACTTACCTGCTCGATGGCAAAATTAATTTTAACGAGAATAAAATATTCCTGACAAATCTGAATTTATCTAATGACAGTAAAGTGAAAAATGGCGGAACCATCAGGGCTGCAGGTGAAATCGCTTATCATAATTTTGCAATCGACAGTATTACTATTCGGGCTGCAGGTGAATTAAAATTACTTGATCAACGATCGAAAGCTGCAAATCCTTCTCTTTATGGTGATATTGCTATTAGAACCCGTAACGAAATAATTTTCAAATCGAACAGTGATCGCAATTATCTGAATATTGACCTGATCCTGAAAGAAGATGCAAACATAACTTACTCACCGACTCAAACAGCTTTTTCAAATGAGAACGATAAATTCACGTATATTTTATCTTCACCGGTCGAGGAGGATATGATTCAGAAAGAGATTGATAGTCTTATTCACGTTGCTGAGCAGAAGAAAGCAGAACTTCAGTCGGAATCTGAAATACCATTTGACTTTGATTTTAAACTGGAAGTTGAAAATGAAGCAAAAGTTGAATATGTGTTATCAAAAGAGTTTAAACAGAAATTGACCGCATATCTTGGTGGAAAAGTTGAATATTCGGAAATTAATAATCAACCGGTTACGAGTGGCGAATTAATCTTACTCGATGGTTCTAAATTAGATTTTATAAAAACCTTTCAGGCGAACGGCAACATCAGGTTTCTGGATGAGATTGATAATCCGTACGTCGATGTAACAGCAACTTATGAAAGTTTTTACAGCCCTGATACTGTTCGGACAGGTACAAATGAATGGGATGTTAGAATAATAATCAAACTGGAAGGACCCGCAAAAAATTTAACAGCAAATTTTCTGCAGGATGAAAATAATATTGCAGTTTATAAAAGCCGAAGAAATGCCAATCAATTTGAACTTGATGCAACAAAAACATTTTCGGATGCGATGACCTTCATCATATTAAATAAATTTCCTGAAGACGCATCAATGCAGGAATCTAACTTTGCAGCTTCAACTTTAACTTCACTTGCCGGCTCCATTCTTGGTGGTGTGTTGAATGAAAAATTTGGAGATGTGGTTAGAAGTGTAAATGTTCAGCAGGTTGGTACTGAAACTCAATTCAGTTTAATTGGCAAAGTTGCTGATTTCAGATATGAGATTGGCGGTACATCACAAGTCTTTCAGGATTTGAGCCGAGCAAACGTGAAAATTGAACATCCGCTCTTCTTCCAGAATTTTATCATCAGATTCGATAGAAGAGAACCGCCTTATCAATCATCAACCTACAGTGAAATGATAAATGAACTTGGGTTGAAATATAGTTTTGTGTTTTAATGAAAAATCAAATCAAGTCCTTCTTTAAAGAAAATCCCACTCGTTCCTTTAAATCTAAAGAAATTGCTAAACGATTAAAGATAAAAGATGATCGAACATATCTTTTGCTGAAAAATGAATTGCATAAGCTTGAAGCAGAATTATTTCTTTCAAGAAATGGCAAACGATATAAAATTTATTCATTACCTGATACAAATAAATTGATCGGGTATTTCAATTTAAATGAAGGCGGCTATGGTTTTGTTACTCCAAAAAATTCTAAGACTGGTGATATCTTCATTGCCGCACGTAATATTAACAATGCTTTTCATGGCGATAAAGTAGAGGTTGTCGTCTTTGCAAAACAAAAAGGAAAAAATCTTGAGGGGCAGATAACTAAAGTCATCGAGCGGAAAAGAAAAGAAATAGTTGGTCAGTTAAAGAAAAGCAAATCATTTTATTTCGTCACACCGGACGATCCAAAGATCCATCGTGATATTTATGTAGATGAAAAGAGTTTAAAGGAATCTAAAACGGGAGACAAAGTTGCGGTGGGAAATATTTCATGGGAAGATAGAATGCTTAATCCTGTCGGTAAGATCGTTGAAATTATTGGCAGAGAAGGAACACTTCAGACAGAGGTTACTTCAATTGCCCGCGAGTTTGGGATACCTTTTCTTTTTAAAGAGAAATCTTTGAAAGAAGCTGAAAGCATTTCCCTTGACATAAGCGATTATGAATTAGGAAAACGGATTGATTTCAGAGATAAAAATGTTTTTACAATTGATCCGGTAGATGCAAAAGATTTTGATGATGCACTTTCAATTGAAAAACTGGAGAATGGTAATTACAGAGTTGGTGTTCATATTGCGGATGTGGGTCATTACGTGAAACAAGGGACTTCGATTGATAAAGAAGCATCCGAAAGAGGTAACAGTGTTTACTTTGTGGGTAAAGCTATTCCAATGCTGCCGGAAAAGTTGTCAAATAATCTTTGCTCACTCGTACCGAACGAAGATAGACTGACGTTCTCAGTTATATTTGAAATGACACCAAAAGCCGTTATCATCAAGAATCAGATTGCAAAGACAATTATAAACAGCAAACGAAGATTTACTTATGAAGAAGCCCAGAATATTATTGAATCCGGATCAGGTGATTATTCCAATGAAATAAATCTATCGAACGAATTAGCTAAAAAACTTCGGGCTCAAAGAATGAAAGCCGGCAGTTTCGAATTTTTTACGCCTGAAGTACAATTCAAACTTGATCAAAAAGGTTTTCCAGTTGAAGTTCTAAAAAAAGAAATTAAAGAAAGCAATATGCTCATTGAAGAGTTTATGCTGCTTGCAAATAAAACTATTGCAGAAAGAATTTTCTCTAAAGGTAATATTTCTTTTGTTTACAGAGTGCACGATTATCCCGATGAAGAAAAAATTACGGAGTTTGCAAGATTTGTAAAATCGCTTGGTTATGTTTTCAATCCAAAAGGAGGAAAAGCAGCCGGTCAATTTAATCAGTTGATGAAGCAAGTTAGAGGAACAGAAGAAGAGGGTGTTATAAATGAGCTCGCTGTTCGTTCAATGGCGAAAGCAATTTATTCAACAAAAAATATTGGACATTACGGATTAGGATTTAGCAATTACACTCATTTTACTTCACCGATTAGACGTTATGCAGACTTATTGGTTCACCGTATTTTAGATAAAACTTTGATTTCAAAAACCGGAAGGAATTATTCTCTTGACCAGTTGAATAAAATTTGTGAACATATTTCAGCAACAGAAAGAACCGCAATGGAAGCTGAGCGCAGATCAGTTAAGTTAAAGCAGATTCAATTCCTTCACGATAAGCTTGGTGAAGATTTCCATGCTGTAATTTCAGGTGTAGCAAATTATGGGATTTTCGTTGAATTAGTTGATATTTTAGCTGAAGGGTTGATAAGAGTAAAAGATTTAGAGGGAGATTTTTATGTTTTGGATGAAAAGAAATATTCATTAATTGGCAGACGAACAAAAAAAGCATTTCGGCTTGGTGATAAAATAACGGTCAAGCTGGTTCGTGTGGATTTAGAAAATCTTGAGCTTGATTTTATTACCGTGAATGATCAAATAAATTAATGTTAAAACAGATTTTTAAAATATTTGCCATAGTGTTCATTATTCAGGTGGCACTGTTTGCGCAGTTTGGTAAAAATAAAGTACAATTTAAATATTTTGACTGGTATTTTATCCAGACAAAACACTTTGATATTTACTTCAATAATAAAGGCGAGACTCTCGCTGAATTTACTGCACACGCTTCAGAAGATGCATTAGCTAAAATTCTGAACAGTTTTAACTATTCTGTAAACAGTAGAATAACAATTATCGTTTATAACTCGCAAAATGACTTTCAGGAAACAAACGTTACTGATTCATATCTTAGCGAAGGAATCGAAGGTTTCACTGAATTATTCAAGAACAGAGTTGTTGTCCAGTTCCACGGTTCATATAAACAATTCAGACATCTGATTCATCATGAACTGGTTCACGCAGTAATCAATGATATGTTTTATGGTGGATCACTTCAAAACATAATTTCAAATAATATCACCGTACAGATTCCATTATGGTTTAACGAAGGAATGGCTGAATACCAGGCTCTTGGCTGGGATGAAGATACTGATATGTTTATCAGAGATGCTGCAATAAATGAATATCTTCCGGATGTTCAGAATTTATCTGGTTATTTTGCGTATCGTGGCGGACAGGCGGTTTTTTATTACATCGCAAAGAGATATGGTAAAGAAAAAATTGGTGAAATAATTAATGCGATGAGAAGCCTGGGTAATGTTGATGCAGCATTTAAACAAACAATAGGACTCAACATTAAAGAATTTAATGAAAGATGGAAGAAAGATATTAAGCGTGTTTACTGGCCCGATATTGAGATAACTCAGGACCCTGATGAATTTGCAAAAAGGCTTACCGATCCGGATGGAGATGAAAGTTTTTATAATACCAGTCCTGCAATCTCACCACAAGGTAATAAGATTGCTTTCATAACCAATCGCGATTTCTTTTTTAGTCTGTACATCATGGATGCAAATACCGGCGAAATAATCACGAAGCTGGCGGAAGGAAATCAATCACCAAATTTTGAAGAACTGAACATTCTTACTCCTGGTTTAACCTGGTCACCTGATGGTTCAAAGATTGCGATTGCAGCATTAAGTCATGGTTATGATATCATATATATTTTTGATGTTGAAGAAGATGATTATTACACTTTACCGATCAAGATGGATGGTGTTCAGAGTGTTACCTGGTCCCGGGATGGAAAACAACTCGCATTTATCGGGCAGAACTCCAGGCAGACTGATATTTATACTTATGATTTCAATACAAAGGAAATCAAAAATCTGACAGATGATATTTTTACTGATAAAGACCCCAACTGGTCTCATGATGGAAAAACAATTTATTTCTCTTCAGATAGAAATGGGTATGAAAATATTGAGGATGTACCAGCTGGATTTAAAATTTACAATTACGACTTTTCACAACTGGAAATCTATGCGCTTGATGTTGAAACTAAATCAATAAAAAGAATCACTGATTTGCCTGCCAGCAATGAAACTTCACCAATTGTGAGCCCCGATGGAAGTCAGATACTTTTTATTTCAGACTTAAATGGGATAAATAATATTTACAAGAAGAATCTTGTTTTCGCTTCAACAGATAATTACGTTAATGATATAAAAGATATTAAACCAATTCCGGTTACAAATTCGCAGTCAGGTTTGTATCAGCTATCTGCATCTGAAGATGGGAAAAAACTTGCATTTTCATCTCTGTATAAATCTTCATTCAATATATTTTTATTGAACAACCCTTTTGAATCAGAACTTGATGTTAATGAATTACCATTAACAAAATACAGACAGGGAAAATTGAATCTCGATGCACCTCCATTGGAATTATTGAAAGAGGAGAATGAATCGTCAAAAGACAGCACAGATTTTAATCCCTCAAAATTTTTTGCAGGTAATGATTCTACAAAAAAATACGGTGATTCTATCACGGTTGATTTTGGTAATTATGTTTTCGGAACAGAGCAAGTTGCAGTATCAAATGAAGAAAAATCTGATACACTTGGTTTAATTGATAACCTTGATGAAAGAGGTAACTTCAAAATAAATAAGTATAAAATAAATTTTGCACCTGATCTCGTTTATGCAAACGCAGGTTACAGTACTCTTTATGGACTTATTGGTACTACTGTAATTTCTTTTAGTGATGTACTCGGAAATCATCGTCTGATTGGAGTTACAGGTTTACAAATTGACTTAAAGAACAGTGACTATGGTTTAGCATATTACTATCTTGCGAAAAGAATACACTGGGGAATTGAAGGTTACCATACAGCCAGATTTGTTCGTTTATTAAGATTGGATCCGAGAGGATTTTTCACGTCGAATTTATTTCGTTACAGAAACTTTGGTGTCTCTGGTTCAGCAAGTTTTCCACTAAATAGATTTTATAGATTTGACTTCGGAATTAGTGTATTAAATGTCACTGGTGAAAATCTTGACAATATTTTAGAACCTACTGAAAATGTTACCTTTACTGTCCCGCAAGTTAGTTTTGTTCATGATAATGTTCTCTGGGGTTACACAGCACCAATTCAGGGAACACGCTACCGATTTGATGTATTTGGAAACCTTGGTGCTACTGACCCAGGCAAAAGCTTTTACTCAATAATTGGTGATCTACGTACGTATTTAAGATTTTTTTATGATCATTCACTTGCATTGAGACTTTCGGGTGGATATTCAGGTGGTGAAAATCCTCAAAGATTTTTTATTGGTGGAACTGAAAATTGGATAAACAGAACTTTTGCAACAACTGAAGTCCCGATTCAATCAGCTTCTGATTTTGCATTCCTTACCGCAGTACTGCCATTAAGAGGTTACAATTATTCAGAACGGATTGGTACAAGATACTTGCTCGCAAATATGGAATTAAGATTTCCACTTATCAGATACTTACTAACCGGAGGTATTCCTCTGTTATTTAACAATATCATTGGTGTGGCTTTTATTGATGCAGGAACTACATGGTATGATAACAGTAAAATAAAACTTTTTAGCAGAAACACTGCCGGCAGTATTATTACAGATGATTTGCTTGTAGGTACTGGTGTGGGAGCGAGAGTTTATTTCCTCTACTTTTTACTTCGATTTGATGTCGCGTGGGCGTATAATATTGAAGGATTCTCAAGTCCTAAATTTTATTTTTCTTTGGGTGCTGATTTTTGACATCAGCTTCAAAGAGATAATCATGTCCTGGATTACTTCAAAATAAATGATTAATTATCCTTTTTTTCAGTTCCTGATTTCTTCTCAGTGTCAGATGATTTATCTGAAGGTTTACTGCTGCTATTAGAAGAATTTCTCTTATAATCAGTTTGATAAAAACCACTTCCTTTGAAAATTGTGCCAGCTCCTGTTCCAATTATTCTCTTTACACGCCCTTTGCATTTTGGACATTCAGTTATAGGATCGGCTGACATTGGCTGAAAATATTCGAAAGTATAACCGCAGTTTGTACATTTATAGTCGTATGTTGGCATAACGAAATCTGATTATTACAAAATAAATTTAATAAGTAAGCGAATTTAATTTTTTTTCTCTAAATTTGATTAGCAATCTTTAAAGTGGATTCAAGATAATGCTGAATTTTATAAAATCATCCTCAAAACAAAAAGGTAAATTCCTTCTTTTAATCTTATTCCTTGTATTGATGTATAGTTTAGGTGGTTGCCTGAATTATTATCAGGAAGTAACTCTCTATCCTGATGGTTCTGGCAAAATGCATATTGACTACTGGATGAAATTTATGAATGAAGAAAGCGAAAAAGTTGTGCAAAATCTTGGAATTTTTAATCCTGACTCCATTCGTTCAGGCTTCAGTTCAGCTTATAGCTCTGTGGATAATGTTCTTGTCAATAAAGATAGTACTGATTCAACAACTCATGCGTTAATCGATATTAGTTTTAACCATATTGATTCGTTAAATAAAACCAAAGTTTTCAGTGAATACAATTTTTCATTCCAGGAAAAAGGTAAAGATCAAATTATTTTTAGCCAGTTTATTCCACCCATTGCAACTGGATTCGGAATTGATGCAAGCACATTCAATGTAGAATACAAGTATAAAATTTCAGGAGATATTCTTTCGCATAATGCTCAGGAGGTTTCTGGGAAAACCTTAATCTGGCGGTATAAACTCTCTGACATTGGCAGCGGAAAAACCATAAATGTTGTTTTTCAGCCATACAAACTGAAAGAAACACCTACCTGGATTTACATTCTATCAGGGATTGTATTACTCGTAGTTCTTTTCTTTTTATTGAAAAAAAGAAAAAGTTGAGCTCTTTTGCTTTAAAACAGCGGGAGTGAACTTCAATATTTTATTGACATAACAATAGGCTTTCCATATATTTGTCCTCTATTTTTTGAAAGAAACTCCAAGAACTTATGGCAACGAACGATTATATGATATTTGCGGGTGCGTCTAATTCTCCTCTCGCAAAAAAAATTGCTTCCAGAGTTGGAAAACCGCTCGGATTAATCGAATTAAAAAGATTTAGCGACGGAGAAATATGGGTTAAATTTGGAGAGAACATCAGAGGATTAGATATATTTTTAATACAATCAACCAATCCTCCGGCTGATAACTTGATGGAGCTGCTCATTATGATCGATGCAGCAAAACGTGCTTCAGCAAAAAATATTACAGCTGTGATTCCTTATTTTGGATATGCAAGACAAGACAGAAAAGATCAACCAAGAGTTGCAATTACAGCAAAATTAATAGCTAACCTGTTGACAGTTGCTGGCGCTGATCGTATTATCACGATGGATTTACATGCAGCACAAATTCAAGGTTATTTTGATATTCCGTTTGATCACTTATATGGTTCTTCAGTATTCAAAGATAGAATAGAAGTTTATAAGAAAAATCTTGTAGTTGTTTCTCCGGATGTAGGCGGAATTAAAATGGCACGAGCTTATGCTAAGTTGCTTGATTGTGGATTGGTTGTTATTGATAAAAGAAGACCGAAGCAGAATTTTGCAGAAGTGATGAACATTATTGGAGACGTTGATGGGAAAGATATTTTGATAGTTGATGATCTTATAGATACTGCAGGTACTTTCGTTGGGGCAATTGATGCTTTGAAGGAAAAAGGTGCACTGAATATTTATGGAGCAATAACGCACCCAGTGCTTTCAGGTCAGGCTTTGGAAAGAATAAATGATTCCAAAGTGGCCAAACTTTTTGTTTCTGACACAATTAGTATAGAAGGAATAGATCGCGTAGAAAAAATCCAGGTTATTTCATCTGCTGAATTATTTTCAGAAGCAATTCGCAGAACATTCAATAACGAGTCAATTAGTTCATTATTTCATATCGATAAAGGTTAACAGGAGTTGTAGCAAAAATGGAAAAAAAAATATTAAAAGCATCCGAAAGAAATGTGTTTAATAAATCAGGAAGAAGAAGATTTAGAAGAGAGGGATCGATTCCCGGCGTCTTCTATTCAAAGAATATTAAACCTCTTCATATCAATGTAGCTGATAAAGCAATCAACCCTCTGGTTTTCACATCGAAAACACATTTGATTTCTCTGGAGTTGGAAGGGCATGAAGAATATGAGTGCATCATTAAAGATGTACAATTTGATCCTGTAACAGATAGAGTAATTCATTTTGATCTGTTAGGATTGACAAAGGGTGAAAAAATAAAACTTGCAATTCCGGTTCAATTGGTGGGATCTCCAATTGGTGTAAAAGAGGGTGGAATAATCCAGCATGTAATGTATAAAGTCGAAGTTGAATGTCTGCCCCGCAATATTCCTGAACATATTGTTATTGATATTTCAGGTTTAAAACTTAACGACTCGATCCATATAGGTGATTTGAAATTTGAAAACATCGAATTCACTGATCCAAAAGAATCATTGGTTGTTCAGGTAACTCACGCCAAGATAAAAGAAGAAGCTGCTCCTGCTGCTGAAGGTGCTGTTGAAGAACCAAAAGAACCTGAAGTGATTTCCAAAGGCAAACAGGAAGAAAAAGAAGAAGAATAATTCCCAGTTTGTTTTGCGAGTAATATTTGGAATTGGTAATCCCGGCATTAAGTATGCATTTAGCAGACATAATGCCGGATTTTTATTATTAGACTTCTTCGCACAAAAAAGGGATGTAAGATTTCTGGAAACTACTGGTGATTATTTAGAAGCTGCCGGTAACATAGGTACTAATGATTTTATTTTAATTAAACCTGTAAGTTTTGTAAATAATAGTGGAATTGCTGCTAAACAGGTTTTTGATCGCTACGAAATTGAACCAAAAGATTTTCTTGTAGTGTGTGACGATATAAATTTAAAAAATTTTAGCTTAAGAGTTCGACTTTCAGGTGGGGATGGTGGACATAACGGACTGAGCTCAATCATATACAACCTGCTGACAGACCAGTTTCCCAGAATCAGAATTGGAATTGGCAGTAATCCGGAGGGTGAATCTTTATCAGATTATGTTCTTTCGAACTTCAGCGACGATGAGTTGAAAAAGTATTTAGATACCTTTCAAATGTGCAACCTACTTATTGAAGAATTCATCATAGGCGGTTCAAAAAAAATGCTGGAAATAAATAGCACTTTACTCTCCAACAAAAAGACTGAAGGTTCAAAAGAGGAGGAAGTGTAATTGAGTGATTAAATTCGCTTGAATTTTACCAAAATTTTGATGACTCTACTTAGCATTCATAAAGAATTACAGGTAACAATTTCATTTGGTAATGCCCCATTAATTAAATAGATTTGTTGCCCAAAGAAAACTAATTTTTATAACCCTGTTTCTAATAACTGTGTTGTTAGAGGCCTAAAGTCCAAAGGGAGTTTATTATTTATATGAATAAGCGTGTATACGAAAGTGCAGTTCTTATTAATGCTGCCCTCGATGACGAAGCAATAAAAATTCTCATCTCAAAAATCAAAGAAACAATTTCCGGCAACGGCGGGGAAATCCGGGAAATCGAAGATTGGGGAAGAAAAAGACTTGCATACCAGATTAAAAAAAGTAAGATCGGCTATTATGTTATATTTAGATTTGATTCACAGCCTGATCTGATTACGAAACTCGAAAGGTATTATCAGTTGGATGAAACCATTCTGCGATATCTGACGATTACCCTATCTAATGATGCACTTGAACAAATCGATATTGATAAAGCTCAGCAGACTCAGTTAGTGGAAGAAGTCGAAGAAATACCAATTGTAATTTCGGAAGCTGAAGAGGATGATGAGGAAACCACTGAAAAAGACGCATAAATTTAACCACTGATAGTTTGGAGGATTCAACCATGGCCGATTTGAAAATGCCGGAAATTAATTATGTTATTGTTGCTGGCAATTTAACCAAAGACCCGATATTCAGAGAAACGACGAATAAAACACCAGTCGTTAATTTCTCTCTTGCTTCTAACAGAAGATTTAAAGACAGCACTAACCAATGGCAGGAGGATGTTTGCTATGTTGGGATTGTGGCATGGAACAAACTTGCTGAGAGTTGTAAGGAACGACTAAAAAAAGGTTCGGCTGTTTTAGTCGATGGAGAACTGCAAAGCAGAACCTGGAAAACTGATGATGGACACAACAGAAGTATTGTTGAGATTAAAGCAAGAAGAATTCAATTTTTAAATAAAAGAGGAAAATTTGTTGATGCTGGAGTTGGTGGTGAGGAAGAAGAAAATTCTGTAGTAACAGATGAAAACGACGTTGATTATACAGAAGACTCGTTCGATAAATTTCTCTCAAATGAAGAATCAGATTTAATGAAGGATAAATAAACATGATGCAGCAGAAGAAAGAAATTAAAACAAAAAAGATCTGCCGGTTTACTCAGGCAAAAATTAAATACATCGATTATAAAAATGTGAAACTTCTTCAGAAATTCGTTTCCGAACAGGGAAGGATTATTCCTAAAAGGATTACAGGAACCAGTTCGAAGTATCAAAGACAGTTAGCAATTGCGGTAAAGCGAGCGCGTCATATGGCATTATTACCGTATGTATCTGAAAGTATAAGATAAATCAGGAGTTAATATGAAAGTAATACTGAGACAAAACTATGAACCTCTTGGTCAGGTCGGTGAAGTTGTTGATGTTAAAGACGGATATGCACACAACTTTCTCCTGCCAAGAAAAATTGCTTACATCGCACTCGATGGAAATTTGAGGGCGCTTGAAGAAGAAAAGAAAGCAGTTTTGAAAAAAGCAAAACACGAATTGCAGGCTGCGGAAACACTCGCAACCGATCTTGAAAAAGTATCTATTACAATTCCGGTTCAGGTCGGTGAAGAAGATAAAATATTCGGGGCAGTTACTTCACAAATGATTGCTGATAACCTTAAAGAAAAAGGCTACGATATCGATAAAAGAAAAATTGAAATTATTGAGGTAATCAAAACGTTAGGTATTTATAGTGTGAATGTTAAAATTCATCCAAATGTAAGTGCAAAGGTTAAAGTGTGGGTGGTGAGAGAATAAATTCAAAAGAAATAAAAATAAAAAAGGGAAGCTTGGTGCTTCCCTTTTCATTTTTAAACGAATAGTATTATCAGTTAACTTTTATCTTTTTTTCACGTATCAATTTTGCTATATCAGCAGTTCCATTTTTACTAATTGTCTTAATCGATTTTGCTGATAGTTTTATGGTAACTTCACGGTTTAATTCCTGAACCCAGATTTTTTTCTTCTGTAAATTGGGTAAAAATCTTCTTTTAGATTTATTATGAGCATGCGAAATACTGCTGCCGTATCTGGGGCCAACACCAGATACCTGACATTTTCTGGCCATTATTAACTCCTTTTATATCAATAACTTTGAAAATTTGAGCGCTTAATATAAAGATTTTTTTCTTAAACAAAACGATTTTAAACAATCCAAATTACTTTAAATAGCTTGAAAACGCTTTTTCGGATTGAATAATTCAATTAAACTTCTAACTTAGCAGTAGTCTTTTACATCTTATCAATAATAATTGTCTATAGAAATAATAAGAGGTTTTCAATGGATTACTATGAACTACATCCCGTTAACCCTGAATTGAGGTTTATTAACAAAGCAATAAATACACTTAAAGATGGTGGAGTTATTATCTATCCAACTGATACTGTTTATGGAATTGGTTGCGATATTTTTAACAAGCATGCATTGGATAGAGTCATGGAAATGAAAAGTAACCCGGATATCAAGTTACTAAGTTTCATCTGTCCGAATCTTAAAGATATTGCCAAATATGCAAGGGTATCGGATTATGCGTACAAAACCATGAAAAAATTATTACCCGGACCTTATACATTTATTTTGCCTGCTGCTAAAAATGTTCCAAAAAAATTATGGAGTAAAAGAAAAACCGTAGGGATAAGAATTCCTGATCATTCAGTAACGTTAAAAATAGTTCAGGGATTAGGAAATCCTATCATAAGTACCAGCACAACGACACGTAAAGGTGAATTACTAGTTGATCCACTTGAGATAAAATCTGTTTTTGATTTTCAGGTTGATTTGATGCTTGCTTCCGGTAATTTAATTGGGAAACCTTCAAGCGTGATTGATTTGAATGGAGACCAACCGGTTATAGTAAGGGAAGGTGCAGGTGATACTTCAATGTTTGTCTGACAATTTTCATTTTCTAATAATTTGAGTAGAGGATGCTTGATAAAGTGGAGTCAAAATCACCTGATTAATGTTTACGTTTTGAGGTCTTGTTACACAGAATAAAACTGTTTCTGCTACATCTTCCGGACTAAGTGGTTTTATCCCCGTATAAACTTTCCTGGCGCTTTCTTTATCACCTCTGAATCTTACGATACTAAATTCTGTTTCAACCATTCCAGGATCAACGCTCGTTACTTTAATTCCTTTATCCAGAACATCGATGCGTGTTGATTTACTCAATGCATTTACTGCAAACTTTGTAGCGGCATAAATATTTCCGTTTGGATAAACATCGTGTCCTGCTGTTGAACCAATATTTATAATATGACCTTTTTTTCTTTTAATCATCAGAGGAAGAACTTGTCTGGTTACATAAACCAATCCTTTAATATTTGTATCAATCATTTCGTCCCAGTCTTCTTTTTTACCTTCGTATATTCTATCCAATCCACGGGAAAGTCCTGCATTATTGATGAGGATGTCAATCTTCTTCCAATGACTATCCAATGCGTTGATTGTCTCTTCAACTTTTTCATAGTTGCGTACATCGAGTTTTATACATTTCGTTTTTATTCCATATTTCTTTTCTAATTTTTTAGCGATTGATTTTATTCTCTCTATTCTTCTTGCTGATAGTATCAAGTTTGATTTTTCTTTTGCAAAAACTTCTGCACAAGCTTTGCCAATTCCAGAAGAAGCACCGGTGATGAGAGTAGTTTTGCCTTTTAATTGATTCATTTGATAACCTGAAAAGTAGAGTTTGATGGAAACAAAATTAAAAATATTTAAAGAGAAAAATAATTATTAATAATTGTTCAAAAACATTAATTAAAAACACCTGCAATCTTTTCACCGCAGGAATTACAGCAGCCATTGACAATTTTATTTGAGATGACTGAATGCCAATCACGTTTAATTAATTTTTCATTGCAGTTTGGACAATAAGTAGCTTGTCCCTCAGTGTTATGAACATTTCCAACGTAACAGTACTTAATTCCTAAATCCATTGCAATTTTTCTTGCTCTGGTTAAAGTTTTTTCTGGTGTCCTTTCTTTATCCATCATTCTGAAATCAGGATGGAAAGCTGTGAAATGCAACGGAACAGTATCACCAAGATTTTTTAATATCCATTCACATTCAAATTTAACTTCTTCAGCTGAATCATTTTCGTCCGGAATAAGTAAAGTTGTGATTTCAAACCAGACATCCGTTTCTTTTTTTAACCAGATAAGAGTGTCAAGTACATCATTAAGATGTGAATAAGTATTCTTCCAATAAAATCTATCCGTGAATCCTTTCAAATCAATATTAGCTGCATCGATATATTTATAAATATCTTTACGTGCTTCTTTGTCAATATATCCTGCAGTTACCATTACAGATTTTATTCCTTCTTCTCTCGCAATCTTTGAAATATCAATAACGTACTCACCAAAAATTGTTGGATCATTATATGTAAATGCAATAGAAGGTGTGCCGTAACTTTTTGCCAATGCAACAACTCCTTCTGGCGAAACATCAAGAGAATTTTCATCATCAAGTTTGGCTTTACTAATTGACCAGTTCTGGCAAAACTTGCATCCAAGATTACAGCCTGCCGTTCCAAAACTTAAAATAGTTGTGCCGGGAAGAAAATGATTAAGAGGTTTTTTTTCTATTGGATCAACTGCAAAGCCGGTTGGTTTTCCATAACCAATTGTGTACAACTTTCCACCGTGATTTTGTCTGATATAACAAAATCCGGGCTGACCATCGCCTATTTTACAATATCGTGGGCAGAGAGTACATAAAATTTTATTATTATCAGTTGGTTCCCACCATTTTGCTAAAACTTTTTCCATCTATCATCAAATATTAATTATACAACTTCAAAATGAAGAAAATCTCTTCTTCCGGTTTCAAATGCTGGCGCGCGTGATAAAAATATAACAAGTTCACCTTTATTAACAAGTCCGGCATTCAGTATTAGTTGTTTAGCATCTTCAATTGCAGCATTTTGTTTGTCAATTTTATTAATGAAGAGAGATTTAACACCCCATCGCAAACACAAATTGTTCATCGTTTCAAAGCTGTCAGATATCGCAATTATTTTTGCTGATGGACGAAATTTTGCCAAACCTCTTGCTGCTCTTCCTTTGTAAGTAAATACAACAATCGCATTCGCTTTAATTTGTTCGGCAACTGATGTAATTCCTTTTAAAACCGAATCGAATAAATTTTCTTCCAATACATCAGGTATCTGAAATTTTATAGTTTCATCGTTAATAAAATGCTGCTCAGCGTTTATAATAATTTCATTCATCATTTGTACTGTTTCAACCGGATATTTCCCGATGGAAGTTTCACCACTAAGCATTACAACATCGGTTCCATCCCAAACAGCATTAGCAACATCCGCAGCTTCGGCACGTGTTGGAATTGGTGATTTAATCATTGACTCAAGCATTTGGGTTGCAGTTATGACCAGCTTGCCAGTTTCATTACATCGTTTGATAATTTCTTTTTGAATTACAGGAACTTTAGCCAAAGATAATTCAACGCCCAGATCACCACGTGCAACCATAATTCCATCAGAAGCTTGTAATATTGATTCAAATGAATCAATCGCTTCTTTCTTTTCAATCTTTGCAATGATTGGAATTACCTTTCCTTTTTTATTTAGCCATTCTTTCAGCAGCAGAATATCCTCTGCTTTTCGCACAAAAGAAAGTGCGATGTAATCAACTGGTTTGGTGCTCAGATATTCAAGATTTGCAAAATCTTTCTCTGTCAACGAGGGAGTTGAAAGTTTCATCCCCGGTAAATTCAGACCTTTTCGGGCGGAAAGAATTCCGCCGTTTATAATTTTACAAATAACAGAATTGGTATTCTTACTGATTATCTTTAGCCTGATTAAGCCATCATTGATTAATATTAAATCACCAACCTCGGCATCTTCCGCAAGAACTTTGTAAGAAGTAGAAATTAATTTATCATCGCCAATCACTTCTTCATTCGTGATTTCAATCTTATTTCCAGAAAAAATTTCAATTTGTTTTTCTTTCAATTCGCCTATTCTAATCTTCGGTCCCTGGAGATCAGCGAGAATAGCCACTGAAGAATTTGACTCCGTACGAGCTGTGTGGATATTCTCAAACAAAGATGAATAAAAATCATAGTCGCCATGAGACATATTTAATCTGACGGCATCTACTCCAGCAGTTATCAATTGCTTAATAATTTCTACGCTTGATGATTGTGGACCAAGTGTTGCAAGAATTTTTGTTTTTGCGTGACTGAAACCCAAAAATTTATTTCCTCCTCTTTTTCCTGGTTGATTTTGACGGCGCATCTTTTATGTTGCGGGATTTTTTATACATTTCTTTAAGTTTCTTTTCGACTAAATCAAACACAGAGTCTTTCTCATAACCTTTAGCTGTTCTTTTACCTGCTATTACTCCTGTTAATATTTCAATCCCTTCTTCAATTCTTGAAATAGCGTAGATGTGGAATTGTTTTTTATTCACAGCATCAATCACTTCTTCTTTAAGCATTAATTCTTTTACATTCTGAATTGGTATAACAACACCTTGTTTACCATTCAGTCCATTATATTTACAAACTTCAAAGAAGCCTTCAATTTTTTCATTCACTCCTCCGATTGGCTGAACATCACCTTTTTGATTAAGCGATCCGGTTACAGCAATTCCCTGTTTGATTGGAATACCAGAAAGTGTAGAAAGAAGAGCATATATTTCTGCACAGGATGCGCTGTCTCCATCAACTGTTCCGTAGGATTGTTCGAATACAAGATTCACATTGAATGCAAGTGGAATATCCTGACCAAAAGTTTCTTTAAAATAACCTGAGATAATTAAAACACCTTTGTTGTAATGTCTGCCGCTCATTCCTGCTTCACGTTCAACATTAATAATATTTCCACTACCGAGCGAAACCGTCGCTGTGATTCTCGTCGGTCTTCCGAATGAATAAAAATCTGCTTCATAAACTGCAAGACCATTTATTTGTCCAATTCGTTCTCCGGTTGTATCCATCAGGAAAGTTCCGTTTTCATACATCTCAGAGATTTTAGCTTCGAGCATACCGTGCCGGTTAACCGCATTCTTATACGCTTTTTTAATGTGCTCGGCAGTTACAATATCAAAACCATCATCAACTGCCCAGAAGTTAGCCTCACGAGCAAGGTCGGCAATTTTTGAAAACCGGGTTGTTAGCTTATTTTTCTGACCTGCGAAGACTGCTCCCAATTCTAAAAGATATGCGATAGCGGTCCTATCAAACTCTTTTAACTTTTCTTCTTTGATTAATTTTTTTATGACACGTGCGTATTCTGTTAAAACTTTATCGGATCGTTTAATTTCGTAATCGAAGTCAGCTTTTATTTTGAACATCTTTTTAAAATCATATTCATACGAAGAAAGCAGAGAATAGATATACTGGCTTCCGATTAAAATTACCTTTAGATCAATTTCTATAGGTTCAGGCTTAAGCGTGGATGTTGATAATTGAAAGATTGTCGGTGAATCCTGAAACTCAAGTTTGTTGTATGTAAGAACGCGTTTTAAAGTTTTCCATACACCGGGTTCTTCAAATAAGTGTGTTACATTTAAGACCATGTAACCTCCATTTGCTCTCAGCAAAGATCCTGCTTTAATGTTAGTGAAGTCACTATAAAAACTTCCTCTGCCATCGCTGATTCGTTCAACAGCACCGAATAGATTTGAGTAAGTCGGTGAGGTTTCCACTATAATCGGACATTCATTAGTATCTGTGTTGTCGAGGATAATGTTAACATTGTATTCTTTAAAGTAATCAATAATAAATCCTTCTTCTGTTCTATCGCCTACCGGTTTAGCTCCTTTGAATATCTGAACGTTTTCCAAAATATTTTTTTCGATCTGATCAAGATATTCAACTACTTTGGAATCATTATATTTTTCCTGAAGATTATCAATTATTCCTTTTACAACATTTACTATGCTTCCTCTTTCAAGTGCCTGCAATTTTTCCTGGAATTCTTCACTCGTTTTCAATCCTTTTTTGAAAAGTATCTGTAACTCCTGCTGATGGTCATTATATTTTTTTACTAATTCCTGCGCTTCTTCTTTTGTGATGTTGCCTTGTTCAATTTGTTCATTTAATTGAAAAACAGGAACAAGCTTATCTTTTATTATTGGCATTAAGTCAGGTCTCGCAATTTCACCGACTTTTACCTGACCAAGCGAGAACCCAACTTTTCTCATCTTCTCATCAAAGTCATGCATCAATTCCTGTTCACGCTCAGAATAATCTGAAACAATTTTTTTCTTTCTCTCCAGATAATCTTCGCTTTCAAGCGCCTGTGGAATTTTTCGCTTCAGAATTTCAATTGCATGAAATAAATTTCTTTTGAAAACTTTTGCTTTACCTTTTGAGAACTTGAGCAGAATTGGTCTGTCGGGATCTTTAAAGTTATTTACATACGCATAATCAAAAAGCGGAGGACAATCAGCCCCGATTGTTTCCAGCACTTGTTTAACTGTTGTTGCTTTTCCAGAACCAGACATTCCACAAATAAAAATGTTATAACCCGGTGCTCGCATTTCAACTCCTAATCTCATTGCTTTCAGAGCACGCTCCTGACCAAGAATTCCTTCTATCGGTTTTAAGTCTTGAGTAGAATCGAATTCAAGTAAATCCGGGTTGCATTTCCATCTTAAATCTTCAAGAGAAAGTTCTTTATGCTTTTGTGATTTTGGGTAAGTCATCTTTTATACCTTATTATTTGAATATGGTTGGTATTTTTCGGTATTTGATTGTAAAATCTTATATCAAAATTAATTATTATTGACGCTAATATCAACGAAGGAAAAATTGATATGAATCTTGAATTGCTGGAAAAAGCCAGAAATTATTTCCCTTACCTGAAGCATGGAATTATTTATTTCAATCACGCATCAACTTCACCAATTAATACTTTAATAAAAAGCAGGATAGATGAATTTATTAAAGAGAGAGGCGAATATGCTTCAGATGATTATCAGGCATTTCGAGCTGTTACTGAGGAAACCAAATCAATGATAAGTGAAATGATTAATTGCGAAAGCGACAGAATTGCATTTCTTGATAATACTACGAACGGAATAATCTGGTTGACACTTGGAATAGATTGGAAAGCGGGTGACAGAATTATTTTAAATGATGTTGAATTTCCTGCGAATGTTTATCCATTCCTTCAACTAAAAGAAAAAGGTGTTGAGGTTGATTTCGTCAAATCAAATAATGGAATCGTAACTTCCGAAGAAATTATTTCCGCAGTTAAACCCGGTACAAAGTTAATCTCAGTCAGCTTTGTACAGTTTTTATCCGGCTACAGAATCGATCTTGAAAAAATCGGAAAAGTCTGCAAAGAGAAAGGAATTATTTTTTGCGTTGACTCTATTCAAGGTTTGGGTGCTATTAATCTTGATGTTGAAAAATGTAATATAGATTACCTTTCAAACGGAACACAAAAATGGATGCTCGGTTTACAGGGATTGGCTTTTATTTATGTGAGAAAAGCACTTCAGGAAAAAATGAAATCGGCACCGATTGGCTGGCTTGCAGTCAAAGATGCCTGGGATTTATTAAAATTTGATCTGACGACAAAAGAAACTGCTGAAAGATTTCAACCCGGGACATTAAATAACATTGGTATTTATGCTTTTAATTCATCGATGAAATTATTCAAGGAATTTGATATTGATGAAATTGAAAGACATGTTGTAAGTAACTCAAAATATTTTATTGAGGAGCTTGCAAAGATTGGCTATAAATCGCCTTTGCTATCTTTATCAGAGAATCATTTATCAGGTATAGTAAGTTTCAAAACAGATAATGGGCAAAAAATATTTGATCATCTGAAGCAAAAAAAAATAGTTTGCTCGTTACGTGAAGGATATATTAGATTTGCACCGCATTTCTACAATACGAAACAAGAAATAGATTATGTAGTTGATGCACTAAAATTCATTTAAAGAATTATTTTTTTGATATAAAGGGTATAAGTATGAAAATGATTAAACGTATGTTTCCATTATCCACATTATTATTAGTTATATTTTTAATTGGAATCTATTCGATAAATAACTTCTCACAGAAAAAAGAAGAAGTACGAATAAGTCCGAAAGCATTAGTTGAACAGACAGTAGGTTATACTGAAGTTAAAATAGAATACGGCAGACCGGGTGTCAAAGGGAGAGCAATCTGGGGCGGATTAGTTCCTTACAACGCTGTCTGGCGTGCAGGTGCAAATGAAGCTACAAAAATAACTTTCTCTACCGATGTGAAAATTGACGGGAAAAAACTTAATGCAGGCAGTTACAGTTTCTTTGCAATTCCGACAGCAAAAACATGGACTTTAATATTCAACAAGGTAGCTAACCAATGGGGTGCATTTGAATACAATGACGTTGAAGATGCTTTGCGTATTGAAGTTACTCCAATGCAGAATATTTGCTGGCAGGAATGGCTGGCATATTCAATTAATAAAAGCTCCGATAAGAAAGCAGTTGTAATGCTCGAATGGGAAAAATTAAAAGTGCCGTTTAATGTTGAAGTAGAGATATAAATTTAATATCAGTTATCATGGACGATGAGACTGTCTGAGAATTAAAAATTTGTCAACCTGAACTTGCCTGCCTGACAGCAAGGCAGGTTTCAGGTTCTCATTTCCGTTAACATTCGAATTATTTGATTCCGAAATAAATTCGGATTGACAGTATTCGGACAGACTCCGATTCCGTGAAAACTTCGTTTAGCTTCTTATAATCTTTAACAACTCATCCGTTTTTTGTTTCAAAAGTTTCTCATCACCACGACTTTCTACATTCAGACGGAGTATTGGCTCTGTGTTACTCATTCTCAAGTTAAATCTCCAATCAGGATATTCAATAGAAACACCATCAAGATGATCAATCTTTCCATCTGAATATTTCTTTTCAATCTCTTTAATTTTTCCAGCAGGGTCGTTTATTGTAGAATTAATTTCTCCCGAACAAGGATAATCAGCGATCATTTCATCAACGAGTTCTGAGAGCTTTTTCTTTTCTTCAGACATCAACTGAAGAATCAAAAGAAACGGAATCATTCCGCTGTCACTGTAAGCGTTTTCTCTGAAATAATGATGTGCAGACATTTCGCCTCCGTAGATCGAGTTTACTTCTCTCATTTTTTGTTTTATGAATGCGTGTCCGCTTTTTGAAACAACAGTTTTTCCACCGGACTTTTCTACAACTTCTATTGTATTCCAGACAAGTCTTGGATCGTGAACAATTTTTTCACCGGGATGATTTTTAAGAATTGATTTTGCAAGAAGACCGATTATGTAATAACCTTCGATAAAATTTCCGTGTTCATCAAAAAAGAAACAACGGTCATAATCACCATCCCACGCAACTCCGAGATCAGCATTTTCCCTTTTAATGATTTCGATAGTTGGTTTCCTGTTTTCCTCGAGCATTGGATTTGGAACTCCATTCGGGAAATTGCCATCTGGATTATTGAACATTTTTATCATCTTTACTGGCAGTTTAGATTCAAGAGAATCCAATGCTAGTCCCGCACATCCGTTTCCAGCATTAACAACTACTTTCAGTGAGTTTATTTTTTTTGCATCATAGAATTGTGAAAGATGAGTAATAAATTCTTTCATCACTTCTTTTTTAGTAACTGTTCCTTTGGTTTTGCTGATTTCTCCCAGTTCATTATTTACAATCATCTTTTCAACTTCATTCAAACCTGAATCATACCCAACCGGGACAGAACCTTTTGCTACGAATTTCATTCCATTATATTCGGATGGATTATGACTTGCGGTTATCATTATTCCACCATCAGCATCAAAAAATGGTGTTGAAAAATAAATCATCTCCGTTCCACAAAGACCAATATCAATCACATCGGCTCCACTGTCTGTTAATCCGTTTTTCAGAGCTTCAGAAATTTCCAAAGATGATTTTCTTATATCATAACCAATAACAATTTTTTTTGCTTGTGTCAGTTTTGAAAATGCTCTGCCGATTTTATAACCTAGCTCATTATTCAACTCTGAAGGAACTTTGCCTCTAATATCATAAGCCTTAAAGCAAGCTATTTTACTCATTATTTCTCCGTTTTTGCTTGGTGTGGATAAGATTTTCAAGTACAAAGATAGGTATTTTTTAGTCCGGTAAGTTGGCATAAGTTTGGTTTTGTAAATGCATAATATTTGTTGGAGAAAAAGTTTTTGGGAGAAAAATTTTTTAGTGGACTTTTAATAATGAACTCATTACATTGGAGATACAAAAATTGTGGAGAGCGTTATCGAAACTAAAGATACTGTTAAGTGGCACTTCGCTAAATGCAACAACATAAAATGTAACTCAATATTCCTGGTGGATCCGGAAGAATCACAGGGTGAATTGGGGTATTTGTGTCCTGATTGCAGCAGAAAAACAACTTCATCACACATCGTTCAATGTTCAAGCTGCAAAACAGTATTGAACTTCGTTCGTGCAGCGCCAAGTGAAGAGAAAGTTGTATTTAACGTGACTAAATGTTCACATTGCATCGGAACAATTGAAGATGAATGGGAAATAGAACCTCTTTATTTTCCGGATTCTTACATTTAATTTTTACGTCACACATTATATTGCGAAGAAATATTTTACCGGGTGGATTTATTCATCCGGTTTTTTTATTCATCTGCAGTATCATTCCAGCGAAGTTCTGAAGGAACAAGTCAGGAACCTAACTGTTGAAAATAATCCCTGGATTCTGGACAAGCCAGAATTACATTACTTTATCAATTCAACTTTTCAAATATTTGAAGGAATAATAATATCCTTTCGTCCACCTGTTATTTCTGTGTAATTTTGAACTATCAAAACGTTATTACATTCTATATAAAACATGGACTAAAATGAAATTCACTTCTGCTTTTTTCCGATTTAAAATTATAATTATTCTTCTCATTTTTCTATCCTATCAAAACGCCTTCTCTCAAACTCAGGATTGGAGTGATATCGATTCAATTAAAGCCGGAAAATTTGATACAGGGAAGATGTGGACTTTCGAATATCCCCCTGCAAAATATTTTGAAGAGGAATATGGATTTAGACCTGATGAAGAATGGTTTAAACACGTGCAGCTTTCAACATTAAAATTTGCTGATTACTGTTCCGCTTCTTTTGTCTCGGAAGATGGATTGATTATGTCCAACAATCACTGTGCACGTCAAAGTATAACAGAAGTAAATCGTGACGGAGAAGATCTTCACAAAGATGGATTTATTGCATGGGAATTTGAAGACGAAAGACAAGTACCTGGTTTGTTTGTTGAACAATGCATCAGCATAGAGGATGTTACGGAAGAAATTCATAAAGCTCTTGAGTCAGCAAAATCAGATAGCGAAAGACTTGAAATAGAAACACAAAAAATTACTGAGATTGAAAACAGGTTCCGTAATGATGAGGAAACCTTTACGAAAGTTACTCCACTTTATTTTGGTGGAAAGTATTCTCTTTATAAATATAAAAGATATAACGATGTCCGGCTGGTCTTTGCTCCTGAAATGCAGGCTGGTTATTTCGGAGGTGATTATGATAACTTTACATATCCTCGTTACAATCTAGATTGTTCCTTCTTCCGTGTTTATGATAAAGGAATTCCGCTAAAAGTTAATCATTATTTTACATGGAGTAAAAACGGAGCCGAAGAAGGAGAATTAGTTTTTGTTCCGGGAAATCCCGGCTCAACAAACCGGCTTAGCACAGTTGCGCAGCTTGAGTATGCGAGAGATTTTATTTATCCACAAACTATCCAGCTTATTGACAGCTTTATTGAATTCCTGCAGGGAATAATTGAGGAAGATTCAGAGTCAGCTAATTATCTCACCGACCAATTATTGAACTATTACAATTCCAAGAAAGCTTATAAAGGAATGCTTGATGGATTGAGAGATCCGGTAATGATGCAGAAGAAAAAAGATTTTGAAAATATTCTGAAGGAAAAAGTGCAGACTGATGCAAAACTGAATGAAAAATATGGAACTTTATGGACAGATATAGAAAATGTTATTAATGAAATGAAAAAATTAACTGCAGAGCAGTCAGCGCTATCTTATGATAATTATGATTCGCCGGAATATTTTTCGATTGCTGATCAGCTTGTCGGACTCGCTGAAGAGCTGAAGCTCGCCGAAACGGATTCAACTTATGCTTACACAGAATATGAAATAGATGAATTGATTAACACATTGCTACCGGATGATTTTGATTTTGCAAAGAATAAAAAGTTATTGAAAAATAAAATTGATTTCCTGTATGCTGAGTTTGGTGATGTTGAATTCTTAAACAAATTCACAAACGGTAAAAAAGGTAACGAAGCAGTTGATGATATTTTATCACGCACTGTTTTAACTTCAAATGAAAGTATCAAACTTTTAATTAATCAGGGACCTGAAGCAATCTTCAACAGTGACGACCCTTTTATTAAATTCGTTCAGATCTCCGGTGAGGAATCCAAAAATATTTCTATGCAAATTGATGAGCTTACCGTAAAGGAAACAATCACGAATCAGAAACTTGGTAGAGCAATATTTGAAGTTTACGGTACTTCTATTCCGCCAGATGCAACTTTCACTTTGAGAATTTCTGATGGAATTGTAAAAGGTTTTAATTACAACGGAACATTTGCACCACCAATTACAACATTTTATGGGATGCTTGATCGTTATTATTCTTTCGATGGTAAGTTTCCGTGGAATCTTCACGAACGCTGGCTTGATGCACCGGAAGAATTTGATTTCTCAACTCCGTTTAATTTTGTGGCTACTTGCGATGTTGTCGGAGGAAACTCAGGAAGCCCGATAATTAATAAAGATGCAGAAATAGTTGGCGTAGCATTCGATGGAAATATACAAAGTCTTGCCGGTGATTTTATTTACGATCCTGATGTAAACAGGTCGGTTGGTGTTCATTCAGCCGGAATGCTGGAAGCAATTAAAGATTTATATAAGTTTGAAAGACTTGCTGAAGAGCTTAAACTGTCTAAGATGGAAAGTGAGTATACCGAATAGTAAAAATCTCTGAACTACTTTAACATTTTTACTTCACAGAAAATTTTTATGTTGTATTATGAGTAAAAAATAAACTATCTTTACGTGAGACTCACCTCGAAGGTGAGCCTCACATTGGTTTTGCTTTGTAGCACAGATTAGTGGCAAAGCCATTCCTTCGGAATGATCTGTGCTATTTTTTAAACATACGATAGCATCCGTCAATTACCGGAGGTTATCTCTTTAGCAGCAAACTAAAAAGTATATTGAACAAACAGATGTATTGACGAATACTGCGGTAATGCATTTGTAAAAGTGATTCCGTATTCAGCACCGGCGCCGAGCTTGAATCCATCGAGATTAAATCCTCTCAAATCAAAACCACCGTTAATAGAAAGAGCAACTCCGTAATTCCAGTTGTCAGTATCGCTGAAAGTTCTGTCGTTCAGTGCAAGCAAGCCGACACCTTCTTCAAGAAAATATCTGCCGTCAAAATATTGAGTCGTAATACCTTTAAAAGTTATTCCCTGCACCCACGGGAAGTATGGTTTCTCAACATTCGGAATGATTGCATTAAAATCCTTTGCGAAGATAAAACTGAGTCTGGGAAAAACTTCCTCGAAAAGAACCGTGTTGGTTTCAATAAAAACAGAAGTTGTAAATGTTCCGACAGATGGCGAATTACTCTGAATAAATCCACCACCAACAGTTGCACCTGCCGAAAACATAAACTGAGCACTTGCGGTCACAAAAATTCCTGAGAACAGGATTAAGTAAAACAATAATCGTATTTGCAAATAGAATTTTTTCAATTAACTTCAGAAAAGTTTATCATAAAATTATTTATCAACACACAAAGATAAAGGTAAAAAATGGAGCACACACTATATCATTACAAAGCAATCGTAACTTCTGTTTACGATGGTGATACCTGCACAGTTGATATTGATCTCGGGCTCAGTGCCTGGATTCGTGGAGAAAAACTTCGACTAAACAGAATCAACGCACCAGAGCTAACTGGAAAAGAAAGACCAGAAGGAATAAAGTCGCGTGATTTTCTTAAAGGAAAAATAGAAGGAAAAGAAATAACAATTGAAACAATTAAAGACAGAAGAGAAAAGTATGGGAGATATCTTGCAGAAATCTGGCTTGAAGATAAAAAAGGAAAGTTTATAAATATGAATGACCTAATGGTAAGTGAAGGATTTGCAAAATATCAGAAGTATTGAATTGTCATTCCGGCCCTGCCTATCCGGCAGGCAGGTTGTCCGGAATCAAAGTTTATTTTCATAGACAGATTCTGGACTCGTTCTGCCAGTGCAGGACATCTCCAGAATGACACTAGGTATTCAATTTCTTCTTTCCGAACTCAGGATCAATTTTGATAAACTTTGTAATTATGAATGCCGGAATTGTTGAAATGCAAACCCACATAAAAAAATTAAGATAACCAACTTGTTCTTGTATCCATCCGCTGATCATTCCTGGTAACATCATTCCCAATGCCATTAAACCGGTTGCGATTGCAAAGTGTGCAGTTTTATATTCGCCATCAGAAATTAAAATAAGATAAAGCATAAACGCTGTAAATCCGAATCCATAACCAAATTGTTCAATTGCAACGCAGATGTTGATCAAAATAAAATTTGAAGTTTGAGTTGCCGCGAGATAAACATAAACAAGATCAGGTAAGTTGATTGCAATCAACATCCACCACAGCCAGAACTTTAATCCGTGTCGCGATGCAGCAATTCCACCTAAAATTCCTCCAAGAGAAAGTGCAATTACTCCGACAGTTCCGTAAACAAATCCGACATCACTTGTTGAAAGACCAAGTCCGCCAACTTCTTTGCTATCAAGTAAAAACGGAGAAGCCAATTTAATAAGCTGAGATTCACCAAGCCTGTAAAGAAGAATGAAAAGAACGATCACTAAAATTTCTTTCTTCCTGAAAAATGAAACAAATGTTCTGATAAATTCATTGGTAAAATGATTTAACGTAATTTTCTCTCTGTGTGAATCGCTCTTTGGCTTTGGAATAATAAATAAATGATAAATGAAAAACAGAAAAAATAAAGCAGCGATGATTAAAAAAGTTATCTGCCAAGCAAAATGAATTTTGCCAGAACTTTCTTCAAGATGTCCTGCAAGAATGACAAGCAATCCTTGTCCGGCAAGCATTGCAATTCTATAAAACGTTGATCTTATCCCAACAAAATATGCCTGTAGATGCTGTTTCAGTCCGAGCATATAAAAACCGTCCGCAGCAATGTCGTGTGTTGCAGAACTGAATGCAAGCAGCCAGAAAAAAGCAAGTGTGTATTGAAAAAAATTATTTGTTGGAAGTGTGAATGCAACTCCGGCAAGTCCTGCACCGATAACAAGCTGCAATATTATTATCCAGAATCTTTTTGTTTTAAGCAGATCAACTATCGGACTCCAGAATGGTTTTAATACCCAAGGCAGATAAAGCCAGCTTGTATAAAGTGCAATTTCAGTGTTTGAGATTTCAAGCCGCTTATACATAATGACAGAAACTGTCATCACAACAACATAAGGCAAACCTTCAGCAAGATAGAGAGAAGGAATCCAAAGCCAGGGATTTCTTTCTCCTAATTTATTTTTCATCCCTGCCCGCCTTTGGCGGATGATAATTTTTTTGCGAACAGAATTGCACCTCCGATTGGAGAAAGTACGGCTTGAGTTATTTTCACATTTGGTAATGTGGATTTGATTTTTCGTTTGAGCAGATCGGAATAAAAATTTTCATTATCAATCAGACTGCCGGAAAATGCAACACTTAGAATGTTTGTTCGGAATTTTTCAATAAGAGACCGGATATGAAGAACTAATTCATCGGCTTCTTCATCGAGAATATCTTCAGCAATCAGATCACCTTCTTCCGCAGCTTCAATTACAATTTTTGCTACTGAAGCAACATCGAGTTTTTCATTGTAAACTTTATTGATAATCGCATTTGCGGAACCTGAATTCATTTTTGAATTCAATAATTCTGAAATCAAAGTTTCTTCACCTCTGCCGTCAGATGATTTTGAAACGGCGTTCAATGCTTTCCTGCCGATTGAGTAACCGCTTCCTTCATCACCTATCAATCTGCCGAATCCACCAACACGATGAATTACACCTTTCTCATCTTTGCCAAAAAGAATTGAACCTGTACCAGCAATTAAAATACATCCGGCAGAATCAGGAAATGCGCCTTCGAGTGCGATGTGTGCATCGCTTATAACTTTTACACCTTTGAAATGAATTCCTTCTTCATCCGCAAAATCTTTAAATCCTTTTTCGAGAAGCTTCGCATCCTCATCACGACCAGCACCGGCAACACCAATCACAATTTGTTTTACATCCGAAAAATCTCCTTCAAGCGCAAAAATATTTTCTTCAATCAAAGCAAAAATATTTCTGACAGTTTCCTTAACTCCGATGATGAGGAAGTTGGAAGGTTTGCCAGATGACTGTTGTATAATTTTCCCTGACAAATCTGCAATTGCACAGTCTGTCTTTGTTCCGCCGCCGTCTATTCCGATTAAGTATTTCATAATTTAAAAGCTTGTATTCTGAATGTAAAAATAAAGAAAAAGCGGAATAGCTTAAACAAGATTTATATAATTGAGATTTCTGAAAAATTACTCTATTGTCATTCTGAACAAAGTGAAGAGTCTCTTTTCAAAACAAATTTAAGATATTTCGCTTCGCTCAATATGACAATTATTAGTTATTCAGAAGTCTCATTATTGATATCGAAAGATAAAGGAATAGAGTTTTTTCAAACTTACTTGGTGACCGGCAACTAAAATTTATTCGCGAGACGTTGCTTCTGATCTTATTTTGACTAAATTTTAGAAAGCAAAAAGGAAAAGTTCTGATGAGAATAACAATTGAATCTGAATATCTTCCGAACTCACTAAGTAATTGCGAATCTTCAGGGAGAAAACATATTAGACCATTCCACAGTGATGTGCGGATTGACACCAGTCATATAATATTTTCAGACTTAAATGAGTGAGTTATAGAGATGAAAAATCTTTTACTTGTCATCATACTTATAATAATCACCGGCATTAAACTTTTTTCCCAATGGTCAACTGATCCCAACAATAATTTGATAGTTGGTTACGGATTAGACCCGCACATTTGCAGCGATAGCGCTGGCGGATGTTATATAACTTATGATTACCACAGTACAGCTTATCCGCGTTGGCTTGCAATTGAAAAATTGGATTTGTATGGCTACAAACCCTGGGGTATAAATAAGCGAATACTAGGAGAATCTCCAGAACAATCAGGTGCAGAAATAATTGAAGACGGTGAAGGTGGAGTAATTGTGAGTTACATCGACCGTTACGAAAATCTTCCTTACTGGACACAGAGAGTGAGAGTGCAAAAAATTGACAGCAATGGTAACTTTTTGTGGGAACCAACAGGAGTTAAGGTAACACTTGATGAAATTAATCAAAGTTCACAAAAAATTGTAAATGACGGTGAAGGAGGAGCAGTTGTAATATGGGTAAATACACAAGCAAAATATAAAGTTAACAGAATAAGCAGCGATGGACAAAGAATATGGGGAGACAGTGGAGTTGTAGCTGGGATAAATGGATGGTATGATCCTGCACTGCTAGCTAGAACTACAGCTAACAAGTACGTTGTAAGTGCTGAGAGAAACAAAATTAAATACTTTGATGAAAATGGAAGTGCATTTTACAATGATAGTTTAGATTTTTGGTTATTTAATATAATTTCAGACGGAGTGGGTGGAATAATAGTAAGCGGCAAAGTTTGGAATGGTATGATTCCAAAACTTGTAGCACAAAGAAAAGACTCACTTGGTAATAACCTCTGGCAGGAACCTTATGTTGAAGTTGCTGATAGTCTTTATATAAACACATCATTAAGCATAAAGCAAAATAAAAATAATATTTACTGTGGCTGGACGGGGAAAAGAAACGGTATCGATAAAGTGGCTCAGTTTCAGGTATTGAGGTTGGACGGAAGCATGCTCTTTCCTGATGAAAGTATTCAAGTTGGTATTCCACCTTTAAACGGTACGATTGTTCAACCTTTAGAAGAAAACAGAACAGCATTTATTTATTATAGTTCTGATTTTTTACCTGACTCATTATTAGTTCAATCTTATGATACACTAGGTAACAAATTATGGAATGAAGAAGGAATTCTCATTGCACATCCACCTATTGAATATCAGTCATATACAACAGACGGTAATGGTGGATTTATTATAGGAGGAGTAATAAGCAACTTTACGGTTGTAGCACAACAAGTTAATAAATTTGGAAACTTGGGAGAAATCATTACTTCAATGCATCAAGAATGTCAAGAAATATTTCCAACAGAAATGATTCTATACCAAAACTATCCCAATCCATTTAATTCAAGTACGGTTATAAGTTATTCAATTACATTTGAGGAAAATATTTCTATAAAAATTTATAATTCTTTAGGAGAACTAATTAAAACAATTACAAATGGGTTAGTAAGATCAGGAATTCACACAGTAAATTTATCATCTGACGATTTACCATCAGGCGTTTATATCTATAAATTACAAACGGAAACTAAATTCTTAACTAAAAAATTATTAATCATTAAGTGAAAGGGATTCACTGTGAAAAATTTGTTTAAAATATTGTTATGTGTTTTAATTCTATTCACAGAAATAGAAATTAAATCGGCACCATTCGACACAGGAATGATCACACTCACTCAGCCCAACGATGTTACCTTTATTGGGCAGATTTGGGGTGATGAATTTATTTACTGGATGGAAACGGAAGATGGTTACCGTTTTATTGAAACTTATAGCGGTTGGTATTATTACGCAGCATTAGATCAAAACGGTGAATATGCACCAACAAATTATAAAGTCGGAATAGATTCACCTCCTGCATCATCTTACAAACTTGAAAGATCTCAAGCGAGAATAAATGAAATAGTTGAACAGATTGAACAATTCAATGAACAAATTGAAATTAATAGGCAATGGTTTGCACAGAAGCAAGCAGAAGCACAAGGGCAGCCTGTTACTTTAAAAGTAGGTGTTATTTTAATTGGATTCACAGATACTTTGCATTATCAAGGTGGAAACAGACCAAACGGCTACCTGACAGCAGATTTTGATAGTTTGATGTTCTCTTACAATTATTGGATTGGTTCTGGCGTTAATAGTCCTCATCCCGAGGAAGAAGAAGTATTTGGTAGTTTCAGAGATTACTGGCATCAAATATCAAAAGGTAAATTAAGAATAGAAGGACGTGTAGCAAATCCAACAGACCAGAACGGTGTACCCAAATGGTTAAGAGCAAACTATAATAAACAACATTATTATGATTCGGGTAATTGGCAGGAACTATCAAACGAAGCAATTACTAAAGCGTTAGATTCAATGTATATTGATACAACAAATACTAACTCACCTAACTACTTTGATAAATTAGTAATTGTTTATGCGGGTGTAGTAAGATTTCATGGTGCTTTACTTGTAAACGGTCATCGTCTAGGGGGAAAATATATTTTGCTTGCCGAACGTAGTTCAAAAAAATTACATCACAGCCCAGATTGGTCATTTACTCATATAGGAATTTATGCTCATGAATTTGGGCATAATTTAGGAATAAACGATGAATATTCTGGCTATTATGAATACACAGATATACTAAATTACTGCTTAATGGGACATGGGATTTATAACGGTCCTCTTGAAAAAGGAGAATGCCCAGCTACACTATCACCTTATCATAGATTAAACAAAAATTGGGTGAGTGCAATTCCTATTGAGAATGATACAATTGATTTTATTGTTGAATATGACTATGATAATCCCAAACTATACAGAATCGATCCCATCAATGCTACTAACGGTGAACATTACATAATAGAATCAAGAAATAGGGAAGGATTCGATTTATATACCCCATCGGATCCCGCAGACACAGTTGATCAACCTGGAAGATTATTAGTCTGGCATCACGATATTGATCCATATCCATTTGATGAAGACAAGGATCGTATAATGGTTAAGCCTGCTGATAATGAACTTGAGGATGATTCTAAATTAACAGACTTCTTTCCAAGACAAATTAATCCAAATAGCCAGGATTTAACCGATATTACAATACCATCTTCAACTCTTGGTAGAATAGGCTCTAACTTCTCAAATGAAAGACCTGCTCATTTTTCTTTATCTGGAATTCAAAAATTATCAAATGGAAACACTCTAATTGATGAAGTAATATTAGATAATAATTTATCATCAGATACAATTACAGTAGTGAGAAACTATCAAAGCGGATGGCGTTTTGCAAGTGTTCCGGTCGTAATTTCTGATTATTCTGTTCAATCAGTTTTCCCTACTGCAGATACCAATAGCGTTTATAAATATTTATTCGGTTACATTAAAGTTAACACATTAGAAAATGGTCTTGGTTATTGGGTAAAATTCTTGTCATCAGCACAGAAATCTTTTTTTGGTTGGCCATTAAACTATCTTGACATAATAGTGTTTCCGGGCTGGAATATTACAGGCACTCTCTCGAGCAATTTCCTGATATCAAATATTTGCACAGAGCCCGAAAATATAATCGACTATATATATGGATATGAGAACGGATATGTTCTTATGACCAAAGACAGTTCTTTTATTCCTGGAAAGGGTTATTGGGTTAAAACTAAAAACTTAACTAGCACAGGTCATTTAATCTTGAATAAGTATGGTGATCCTTGCTGGATGCCCAAGATTACTTCTTCTTTCGACTTAGATTTATCCAAAATGGATAAATTTATTGTTACAGACTCTACAGGATACTCGCAAACTCTTTATGTCTCGAACACTGATGTTGATACTTTGATGTTGAATCTAAACTTAGATCTTCCACCTATATTCTCGGAAATAGATTTTGATTCGAGATTTGAATACAACGAGTATGTAAAAAAAGTTTCTGCCGATAGTGGTTCAATAGATTTAAATATCCTGGTTCATACAAATTCATATCCGGTAAGTCTAGTATGGGAATTAAATCCGGAGAATGGTATTAATTATTCATTCATAAATGATAGTGGGACGGGAAAAATTTCAGCTTCTCTTAACGAATTAAGCCAATTAACTTTTTATAATCTAAATGATAATATGATTAAACTATCGGCAATGGCAACTGATAGAAATGGTTTATCAAATACTCCTCTAAAGTTTGACTTATATCAAAATTATCCTAATCCATTTAATCCTGTTACAATAATAAAGTATGATATTGTTAAAGTGCAGGATGTGAAAGTTACAATTTATGATATTCTTGGGCGAGAAGTGAAAACATTGGTAAATGAACAACAGCAACCAGGGAGTTATACAATAAAGTGGGATGCATCAAATGTATCAAGCGGTGTATATTTTTATCAGCTTAAATCGAAAGACTATATTAATACAAAGAAAATGATATTGTTGAAGTAAGGAGGTGTAAGATGAAATACTTAATCTTAGTTTTAAGTTTAATTTTCTATAGCTATTCAAATTGTCAAACTCAAATTCCTGATTTGGTTATCCCTATTCAATTTACCTTCCAGCTTGGAGGTGGGCCTATAAATATGCAGGTAGGTTTGGATTCTACAGCAACCAATTGTCTTGATCCTCAAATTGGAGAATCAGAATTACCGCCAATACCGCCACCAGGCTGGGAAGCTTTGATTGAATTACCATATCCTGAATGTCAAAACAGCTTTGGTTCTCCAATAGCAGTTCACAAAGATTTTAGATTTGGTGAACTGCCTTTTACCGGTACAAAAACCCATAAATTTTGGTTTCGGCAGGAACTTGGTGTAACCATTCATTGGAATTTACCAAGCGGAGTAACCGGATTGTTAGAGGATGTATTAACCGGTGGTAATATTATAAATTATCCTATGGCTGGGCAGGATACTTTTTATGTGTCGTATAATTTTATCAATGAAATAAATATGATATTGAATTATGATAACGTTATACCGGTTGAGTTTGATTTGTTCACAGCTTCAGTATTACAAAATGAAAAAGAAGTTCGGCTTAATTGGACAACAGCAACTGAAACAAATAACTCAGGCTTTGAGATTCTTCGCATTGCTCAGAATGAAAATGTGTGGGGAACAATTGGTTTTGTTCCGGGATTTGGAACTACAACAGAGCCAAAATCATATTCTTTTACTGATGAGAATATTACAGCCGGAAATTATAAATACCGGCTTAAGCAAATTGACTTTGATGGAACATTCAAATATTCAAATGAAATAGAAGTCACAGTAGATTTTACTCCGAAAGAATTGGTGCTTTACCAGAATTACCCAAATCCGTTCAATCCTATTACTATAATTCGTTTCGAGATTCCGAGTCAAACCCGAAATGTCAATGTGTTTGTAACGTTAAAAGTTTACGATGTACTTGGCAATGAAGTTGCAATATTAGTTAATGAAGAAAAACAACTCGGTGCATATGAAGTTGAATTTAATGGTTCTCAACTATCAAGCGGAATTTATTACTACACTTTAACCTCCGGTAATTTTTCATCAACAAAAAAACTTATCTTGTTCAAGTAGTTCATATTAAGCCCCGTTGAATCAACGGGGCTATTCTTCCATAAATCCGTTGGTGCTTTCCTTTCCTCAATTCATTATATTCACATGCCAAAAGATAAAAAGTTGAATTAAGACAATGAACAAATTAGAACAATATTTCGCTCCATTCAGAGAAAATATTGTAGGTTATAATAAAACATTCACTTCGCCTTATGGTGAAAAGAGAATTATTTATGCCGACTGGATAGCTAGCGGACGTTTATACAAACCAATCGAAGAAAAAATAAGTGAAGTATTCGGACCACTCGTCGGCAATACTCACTCAGAAGCAAGTGAAACCGGCACATCAATGACTCACTCATATCACGAAGCTCACGAGATAATTAAAAAACATTGCAATGCTTCAAAAGATGATGTGATAATTACAACCGGTTCGGGAATGACAGGAGTTATCTGCAAGTTCCAAAGATTACTTGGTCTAAAAATTCCAGAGCAATTGCATGACTATCTGAAACTTCCTGAAGAACTTCGACCGATTGTTTTTGTAACACACATAGAACATCATTCAAATCAAACTACCTGGCTTGAAACAATTGCAGATGTAATTGTTATTTCTCCAACAGATGAAGGTTTGGTTGATGAGAACGATCTCGAAAGATTATTAGTCAAATATAAAAATCGTCAATTAAAAATCGGTGCATTCTCTGCTTGCTCAAATGTTACAGGAATTGAACTGCCTGTTCACAAGCTTGCAAAGATTGTTCACAAACACGGCGGATATTGTTTTGTTGATTTTGCTTGCTCAGCGCCCTATGTAAAAATTGATATGCATCCACCTGATCCATCAGAAAAACTTGATGCAATTTATTTTTCACCTCATAAGTTTCTTGGTGGACCTGGGTCCTCTGGAGTTTTAATTTTTGATTCACAGCTTTATAAAAATAAAGTTCCGGATCAGCCCGGCGGTGGAACAGTTGACTGGACAAATCCGTGGGGTCAGCATAAATTTGTTTCCAATATTGAATTACGAGAAGATGGTGGAACTCCGGCTTTTCTTCAGGCAATTAAAGCTGCACTTTGTATAAAGTTGAAAGAAGAAATGTCAGTTGATAAAATGAGAAAGAGGGAAGAAGAATTAATTGATATTGCATTTGAAGAGATGAGTAAAATCCCCGGTTTACACATTCTTGCTCAACATATCAAACATCGGCTTGGTGCAATTTCATTTTATGTGGACGATATTCATTACAACCTTATTGTCAGATTATTGAATGACCGATACGGAATTCAAACACGAGGGGGTTGTTCCTGTGCAGGAACTTACGGACATTATCTTCTCCACGTTGATCCACAAAGATCAAAAAGAATAACAGATAAAATTGATTCAGGTGATCTTTCAGAAAAACCCGGATGGGTGAGGATGTCAATTCATCCAACAATGACAAACGATGAATTGTATCTTATCACAAATGCCATAAAAGAAATTGTAGAAAATATTGACAAATGGCAAAAAGATTATACGTATGACATTCACAAAAATGAATACTTACACAATTCGTCAAACGGAGAAGATAAAAAAAGAGTTAAAAGCTGGTTCGATCTTTCACAGAAAGAATCAATTGAGAAAGACTGAAGCTTTCCTAAAATATGAATGGGCTAAAGCTCTGTCATTTTAGCTTGATTTCTTTCTCCCCGACCTGCCCGTCTAACCTCGGTGAGCCAGGTGGAAAGGTCGCGGCTAATTGCCACGTCCTTCAGGACGTGGATTATTTGATAAAAACAGAAGTGTATAGGCTTTAGCCAAATACTCAACATCTCAAAGTTGTATTTCTTCATTTTAAAATTATATTATTTATTGTATGTTGGAAATAATTTTGGAGTTTATCATTAATAATTTTTATGAGAGAAATAAATTAGGTTTTGTTTATGCTGAATCATTCAGCGCTTAATTTAGAAAGGAGAAAATTTAAATGGCAATCGGAGTTTACGAAAAAAGCAAACGATATATAGAATCCAACACACAAAAACCGGATCAGCAAAAACACAAAAAAGGTGTTTATCCGTGTATTACTATCTCTCGTCAGACGGGTGCAGGTTCAAAAGTGGTTTGCGAAAAGTTGATAGAAATAATGGATAATTATTCAGAGTTTGAAGGTGTGAAGTGGGCGTACTTTGATCAAAATCTTATTGAAAGAGTTCTTGAGGATCACCATCTTCCGCAACAAATTTCAGAATATATGAAAGAAGAAAAGTTTAAGAATATTGATGCTGTTGTTTATGAGATGCTTGGATTGAAACCATCTGAATGGACAATCGTACACAAAACAACTGAAACTATTTTGCAGCTTGCGCGAATGGGTAATGTTGTGATTGTTGGAAGAGGTGCTCCATTCATTACCGCAAAATTAAAAAATGCATTTCATGTCAGACTTATTGCTTCACTTGAGAAAAGAGTTGAGCATATAAAAACATTAATGAACCTGAATGAAAAAGAAGCATTAGCTCATATTAAAAAGGAAGATGAAGATAGAAAGAAATATCTGAAATCTTATTTCCATGTAGATGTTGACGATCCGTTGCTCTATCATCTGACAATCAATACAGAATTATTAACTCACGATGCTGCTGCTCATTTAATTGCGGAAGCTGTTGTGCAAAAGTTCCCGGATTTGTTTCCGCAGTTTGCGCATTGAAGAGGTTTAAAGATGACATCTTTTTAATAAGATGTCATCTTTAAAAGTCACTTAAACTCTTCAATTATTTTTTTAATCTCTACCTCAGAAATTCCTGTTCCGTAAGTAATTGGTTTGGTTGGTTCTAATTTCTCTTCGGTTGGTTTTTCTTTTTCAGAGTAAGTGTAAACATCTTTTAACGGAAGATTACCTGCACGTTCACGAAGTCTCTCTTCAATTTCTTTTATGAACCAATCTTTTCCACCTTTGTATTTCTGAACTTCGAACTTAACTACACTTTTTCCTTTATTGATTGGATTAGTTTCAAAAGCAAGCGATTTAATATTCAGAAGATGTTTTGCACTAACATTATCTGAAATAATTGAACCACCCCAGGTTCCAGGTCCGAGTGTCATTGAAGGTTCAAGTGCTGTTGTGTAACCAACCGCACCGATTGATGCAACTGTATTGACCAGAATTCTGAATGCCGGTTTCTCGAGTGCAAATTTCATTATTATCGGTTCATCATTGGAATGGATTACAAGTGTATGTCCGATTCCACCAAACTGCAGAAGATCAATACAACGATGACATCCTTCAAGCCAGCCATCAGCAATATAAAAAGATAATATTGGCGAAAGTTTTTCTATGGACAGCGGTTCTTTCTTACCAACTTCATAACAAGTTGCGATTAATACTTGTGTGTTCTCAGGAACTTCAAACCCTGCATACTTGGCAATAAACTTGGCAGGCTTTCCAACTATTTCAGGATTGATATGAAGATTTGTCTGTACTGCTTTTGTAAGTTTTTCTTTTTCTTCTGCATTAACAAAATAGCAGCCTTGTGCAATTGCTTCTTCAATAACTTTTTCTTTTAACGGAAGATCAACAATCATTGATTGTTCGGATGAACACAAAGTTCCGTTGTCGAAAGTTGTTCCGTAAACAATATCGGCAACAGCTTTTCGATAATCAGCAGTTCGTTCAATGAATGCAGGAACATTGCCAGGTCCGACTCCGTACGCAGGTTTGCCTGAACTATAAGCTGATTTTACCATCTGAGAACTTCCTGTTGCTAGAATAACAGAAATATTTTTATCGTGCATCAATGCATCTGTTCCTTCAATCGTCGGCTCACTCATACATTGAATTAATCCTTTTGGTGTACCGACTTTTTCAGCAGCATCAGATAAAATCTTTAACGCTTCAATCGTACACTTTGCAGTTTTAGGATGTGGACTTGCAACGATTGCATTTCTGCTCTTCAAAGAAATTAATGCTTTGAACATTGCAGTTGAGGTTGGATTTGTAGAAGGAACAAGTGCACACACAACTCCCATCGGTTCTGCAATTTTTAAAACTTTTCCGTTTGCTTCCTCTGAAACTATACCGACTGTTTTTAAATTCTTTATCGACTCGTAAACATTCTTTGTTGCAAATTGATTTTTGATAATCTTGTCTTCAAATTTTCCAAAACCGCTTTCATCGCAAGCCATCTTTGCAAGTTTTTCCGATGCAGAATAACCAGCTTCTGCCATAGCTTTTACAATTTTATCAACTTGCTGTTGTGAGAAGTGTTTGTATTCAAGCTGCGCTTCTTTGGCTTTTGCAGCCAGGCTGCGGGCTTCCTGGATTGAAAGTAAATCTTTGTCAAGTATCATTTTATTCCTTGTGAATGGTCAGGGCAAATATATTTATGAAAGTGGAGAGATTCAATTGGTTCGGAGGTAATCAGTGATTGGTAATCAGTAATCAGTAATCGGTAATATGTGTTTAGTTAATATTAATTTTGACTTTTGTAAGTATTAAGTAATAAAATCTTTACAAAATAAATTCGATTTGTTAATCATTCCATTTAACATTTTCCCTACTGTTTCACTTTTATTCAACAGATTATCAAGTGTAGGTTTATCTAAATAATTACAATCGAATGCAGTTTCCAGCCAATGCTGTGTTTATTGTTGTTCACCATCTGCATCTGTTAATTTGCTCGTGAAGTGTTTTTCATATCTCCTTTTAGCCCAGGCTTATTTGAGCACCAATTGAGCGTGAAGACCGTCTCACATGATCTGTAAGTGAATATGTTTCTTCCTTCGGAAAAATTTTCGATAATAAGAAAATATCTCTTGATAACTCACGGGCTAATTTATACACATCTAACTCTCTGAAACTTTTTACATAAGTCATTTTGCCTCCACTATTATAAATACTGATTACCGATTACTGGTCACTGTTTACTACTGTAATTAAAGTGTGTTTCTCAGCTTTGTCAATCCTGTCTTACTAACGGGAAGCTGTTTACTGTTCTTCAGAATAATTTGGTAGGATTCTTTTCCGGTTTGTTCAAGGTGCTGAATAAAATCAACATTGATGATATATGAACGATGAATTCTTATAAAATTATTTTCATTAAGATGGTTCTCGAAATATTTCATCGTCTTTTGTTTGAGGAATCTTCCCTGATCGCAGTTTATCATCACATAATCGTCCTGAGCTTCCAGCCATTTTATTGTTTCCACAGGAATGATTGAGATTTTTGAACCTTCTTTAATAACAACTCTTTCAAGATACTCTATCTTTTCATCTTTATAATCAATAATATTTTTAATTACAGTATCGTGTTCAAATTTATCCTGCAGGAAATTTAAAGATTTTTTTAGTGCATCATTAAAACGTTCTTCAGAAAAAGGTTTGAGCAGATAATCTGCTGCACTCACTTCAAATGCTTTGATTGCATAATGATCGAAAGCAGTTGTGAAAATTATTACGGGTGGTTCTTCGAGAAGTTCAAGCATTTCAAAGCCGCTAATTTTTGGCATTTGAATATCGAGGAAAATTATGTCCGGTTTTAGCTCATTGATTTTTTTTATTGCATCAAATCCATTTGAACATTCTGCAACAATCTCAACTTCGGGATGATTTTTCAGATAGCCTTTTGTTATTTCACGGGCTAACTTTTCATCATCGATTATGATGGCTGTGATTTTACTTTTTGGCATAATTTGTATGAGTTTTATTTTGTGACTATTCGTGAAATTAGTGGCTGATGCGGTTGCCACGAATTACACTAATTAACACAAATTATAATACCAATCTTTGAAATTTTAGAGAATCTTCTCCGAAATTTACGATAATACCTAGTTTATTTTTGGATGCACTTAAGTAATTTAATGTTTGTTTAGTGAATCCTTCTATAATTCCGCTCACTGCTTTTACTTCTAAAATTATTTTATCGTAAACTACAAAATCTGCATGATATTTGTGAGGTAAGATTATCTCTTTGTATGGTATAGAATATTCTTTTTCTCTTTCGTATGGAATAATGTTTTTCTTAAATTCAAATTCAATTGCATCCTTATAAATTATTTCTAAAAATCCCCGACCAAGAGTTCTATGTACTTCCATACAAATTCCAATAATTTTATAAAATTCATCTTTATATATCAATTCAGCCATAGTTTATTTTTTTAGTGAAAATTAGTGAGATTCGTGGCTATGGTTTGGTTTCTAATTATTACGAATATCTTCCTCAATTGGTATAAATAAAGTCACACTAAAAATACCTTTTTCTTTTTTTACTTCCATCAAGTCATTTCGTTTATAAATAAGATTTAATCTGTCGTTTATATTTTTAAGTCCCACGCCCGTACCTTTTCTTGATTTGGTTGATTCATCAAAATTATTGATCAACTGGATTTTTAAATATCCTTCATCTCCGGATGATTTCATTCGGACAAAACTACACTTTAAAGTTAGTAATACTTTATCAAAAGTTTCATAAACAGCGTGCTTGATTACATTCTCAAATAACGGTTGAAGAATCATATTCGGTATTTCAATTTTGCTGCAATCATCATTTAACTCTTCCCTGTAATCAAACTTATCTTCAAAGCGAATCTTTTCGATATCAAGATAAAGACGAATATTTTTTAATTCCTCACTTAACTTATTTTTCTCTCTTTCGTTTGTAGCCAGTATATACCTGAGAAAATCAGCAAGCTTTATTATCATCTCTTTTGCTTTTTTTGGATCGATTTCTGTTAAAGCACTCATTGAATTCATACTATTAAAAATAAAATGAGGATTGATTTGAAACTTCAGTGATCTTAATTCTGCTTGTGTTACCAGATTTTTTAATTCTGATTCTTTAAGGGATCTTTCCTGCAGTTCAGAATAATATGAAACTAGATAGTAAAAAGAAACTACGATTGCATAAAGAAGAAACCCAACGAGAAATCGCCAAAGAATAGTTTTGTAAAAATAATTTTCGTATCTATCACCAAACCCAATTATCGGAACCATTAACAGATAGATAAACAGCACCCATAAACCCGAAGAAATAATCGCACTGATGGTATGACTAATAAAAATTTTAAATAGATGATTTTGCTCAATCGAAATATATTTTGCGGGATAATGCCAGATGATTGTTAACCCAGATAGCAATATGGCAGAAACAAGACTTTCTACAACAGATGCATACAGATCAAGTTTCAGACCGAAAAACAAAATCAGAAAACTGATAACCGCGAATGAAACGGAATACAGCAGAAGAATTATTATGTTCCTGAAATTCCGGAGAATGGGATTGTCTTGCATCAGTCAGACAGCTTACAAATAAGTTTTAACTTCGCCGCCGCCAAACATCGCCAAACCTTTGATATGCAAGGTTCTGGTTTGATCAATTACAATACTTGGATTCCTGACTGCTTTGTTTGAAAATCCACCCAGTATTGAAGTTACATTTATTACAACGTTCCATTCTTTGGGCAGAATTATCGTTGTCCCTCCAAAAATGCAAAGCACATCGAGAACATTATCACCTTCAGCAAGCTGACAATTGATAAGATTAATTTCTGAACCGCCGAAAATGGCTGTGATATTTCCTCCCTGAAAATTACCTGATGAAATTATCTTGGTCCCACCACCGAAAATTGATACATCATCAATTTTATCTTTGTTCACATTAAAAGTACCCGACTCACTTCCTGTTTCGGAATCAATTTTTCTTTTTCTAAGTATAATGTAAATGCCAAGAATGATAAAGAAAATCGGAAGAATGATTCCGCCATCGTAATCAACTTCCGGGAAGATTTTTGGTATGAGGAAGAGAAAACCTATTCCTGTTAAAATTCCTCCAAGAAATTTTTTCTCAGTATTTACTAGCACGAACAATCCGATCACAAACATTATGAACGACCAGGAAAAAATAACATGAGCAATTCTGAAATGAAGAATGTTCATTGTGTTGAGAAGAAATATCCCACCAAGAAATATTAATATTCCACCAAGTAAAACCCTTTTATCCATAGATCTTTTATTTTCAGACATTTTTTGCTCCTTTAATTAAATCTCTGCCAAAACGTATGCAAAATAAACAATGTATGAAAGAAAAAATCGGTGAGTTGTGGAAAAAGCTCGGTGAAAGGGGTTTGAAAACAGTATGGTTGTATGAATGTATGATTTAATAATTCCATACATCCATACAGTCATACAAATAATAGTTTAAATTCGTTCTGCTTCCGCTTCAATGAAATGAGCTTCTTTTACTTTTTCAAGAGCTTGTTCGAGATCAGAGATAAGGTCATCAACATTTTCGATGCCTACTGATAGTCTAACTAATCCATCTGAAATTCCTCCAGCCAATCTTGCTTCTTTTCCCATTGAGAAATGAGTCATACTTGCCGGATGTTGAATTAATGTTTCAACACCACCAAGACTTACGGCAAGCTGACAAAGATGAAGTGAGTTCATAAGAATTTTTCCTGCTTCAATTCCACCATTAACTTCAAAAGTTATCATTCCACCTGAACCTTTGTGTTGTTTTAACCCAACTACATATTGTGGATGATTTTTTAAACCGGGATAAGCAATGCTTTTAACCATTGGATGTTTCTCAAGCCATTCGGCAATCTTCTGTGCGCTTTCACAATGACGCTGCATTCTTAACCCAAGTGTTTTCAATCCGCGGTGTACCAGAAAAGAGTTGAACGGATCAATTACACCCCCGAGTTGGTTGAGAGTTTTTCTGAAATGTTTATAAGTCTCTTCATCTTTTACGACAATAATTCCTCCGACAACATCAGCGTGTCCATTTAAAAATTTAGTCAGACTGTGCATAACTACATCAGCACCAAGCAGCAAAGGATTTTGAAGTGCAGGGCTCATGAATGTGTTATCGACAACAACTTTTGCTTTAATCTTGTGAGCTATTTTTGAAATTTCTTCTATATCAGAGATGCACAGAGTCGGATTACCGGGTGTTTCGAGATAAACAACTTTTGTGTTTGGCTTGATTGCATCTTTAACATTTTCAATCTCTGAAGTGTCAACGAATGTAGTATCAACTCCAAATTTTTTCATTACAGTATTCAATAAAGTAGTTGTTGGTCCGTAAACTGCGGCAGAACAAACAACGTGATCACCAGTTGAAAGCAGTGAAGCAAAAATCGTATGAACCGCAGCCATTCCACTTCCGCAGCCGAGAGCTTTATGTCCACCTTCGAGTTCTGCAATAGCATTTTCCATCGCTTCAATTGTTGGGTTGAGCATTCTTGTATAGATATATCCTTTTTCTTCGCCAGAAAAAAGTGAAGCACCATGTTGAGCAGATTTAAATTTGAATGTTGATGTCTGGTAAATTGGCGGAACTACTGAACCGTATTCATATTCATCAATTCCTGAGTGTACACATTTTGTTTGGAAGTCGAGTTTGGAATGGTTTTTCATAACTGATTTGATCCCATTTTTATGTAGTAAATTTTAAAACAATAAATAATCCGCTACAAAGTTACAGATTTTATGGAAGAATTTGCGAGGGGATGTAATATTGAAATTCAAATTCACTACAAAATCTTTATATTTCTCTCCAATATTTTGAAATTCATTCTGTAAGCAAATCATTTGAGTAAAGAAAAAGTATTAGTTACATCAGCTCTTCCGTATGCAAACGGACCGATTCATCTTGGACATCTCAGCGGTGCATATCTTCCGGCGGATATTTATGTTCGCTATAAAAGATTAAACGGCGACGATGTTTTATATATTTGTGGTTCGGATGAACATGGCGTTCCAATAACGATCACAGCAGATAAAGAAAAAGTTTCTCCTCAGGTAATTATTGATCGTTACCACGAATCAAATAAAAGAGCTTTTAAGCGATTCGGGATGAGTTTTGATAATTACTCAAGAACAAGTCTTCCAATTCATCACGAAACTGCAAAAGAATTTTTCCTCGAGTTTTATAATCGCGGACTTTTCATTGAGAAGAAATCTAATCAGTTCTATGATGAAAAAGCTAAAATGTTTTTGCCTGACAGATATGTTGAAGGAACTTGCCCCCGATGTGGAAATGAACAGGCACGAAGTGATGAATGTGAAAACTGCGGTTCACTTTATGATCCATCTGAATTGATTAATCCGAAAAGCAAAGTAACCGGTGAAACTCCGGTTCTGAAAGAAACCACTCACTATTATTTTCCGCTTGGAAAATATCAGCCTGCATTAGAAAATTATGTTAATGAGATGAATGAAAAATATGGCTGGAAAGAAAATGTTCTTCAATATTGTCGCGGTTGGTTTAAAGAAGGATTAAAGGATAGAGCAATAACTCGTGATCTTGATTGGGGAGTTAAAGTTCCAGTTGATAGTGCTGCCGGAAAAGTAATTTATGTTTGGTTCGAAGCTGTGCTTGGATACATTTCATCCACAAAAGAATTTTCGCAATTAAAAAAACAGCCCGATCTCTGGAAAAAATACTGGCAGGATATAAAAACAAAATACATTGCGTTTATTGGAAAAGATAATGTTGTATTTCATACAATAATTTTCCCGGCAATTCTTATGGCATGGAATGAAGGGAAGAACGAAAAATATTGTCTTCCGCAGAATGTTCCGGCTAATGAATTCCTGAATTTTGAAGGGAAAAAATTTTCCAAGAGTCGCGGCTGGGGAATTGATGTTGATGAATTTCTGAATATTTTTCCACCAGATCCATTGCGGTACACACTCGCAGCGAATCTTCCTGAGAATAAAGACACGGATTTTTATTGGAAGGAATTTCAGTTAAGAAATAACAGCGAACTTGCAGACATACTTGGTAATTTTATCAACCGGACATTTACATTTATCCACAAGCATTTTGATGGAAAAGTTCCGGCAAAAGGGAAGCCGGAAAAAATTGATAATGATATGCTTATCGAAATATCTGAATACCCGGGAAGAATTGCCGAACTATTTGAAAGGTATAAAATAAAAGATGGTGTTAACGAAATGATGAATCTCGCCCGGGATGGTAACAAATATTTTAATGACTCTGAACCCTGGGTAACCATCAAATCAAATAAGGAGAAGTGTGGAACAACATTGAACATTTGTCTTCAGGCAATTTATACACTTGCGGAATTGTTCTATCCTGTTTTACCTTTCTCTTCAGAAAAATTATTTAAAATGTTAAACGCTGAACCTGTTGATTGGAGAGAAAGCGGAAAATCTTTATTGAAAGAAGGACATCAAATCAACAATGCAGAAATATTATTTCCTAAAATAGAGGATGAAGTGATAGAAGAACAAATATCAAAACTTGGTCATACAGAAACACAAGCTGATAAGAAACCAGATGAATTAATTTCATACGAGGACTTTATGAAAACAAAATTGAAAGTTGCTGAAGTTTTATCGGCTGAAAAAATTACAAAAAGTAAGAAGCTGATGAAGATAAAAGTGATGCTTGACGATGGAGAAAGACAATTAGTTGCAGGTATTGCTGAACACTATAACCCGGAAGATTTAATCGGTAAAAAGGTTGTTGTCGTTGCAAATCTTCAGCCTGCAAAATTGATGGGTGAAGAATCCTGTGGTATGATTTTAGCCGTTGATAAAGAACCGAATGGACTGCAAGTTTTAATTGTTGATGATTCTGTTAAAATTGGAACAAGAGTTAAATAATTTTTCAAATAATATTTAAAGGTATAAAATGAAGTATCTGGTAATGTCTTTTATTCTTTTTTCAGGGGCGATTTTAGCTCAATCTTCTGTTGAAAAATTCACACCGCAATTAAATACTGTTGTGGAAAACTCAAATCCAACTGAAGAGTTGTTGGTTTGGGTTTTCTTTTCTGACAAGGGGAATCAAACACAAAACTATTTTCTTGAACCATCCACAGTGGTTAGTGAAAAATCACTGAAGAGAAGAGCAAAAGTTCTTACTGCAGATAAAATTATTTCTCAAAGAGATCTGCCGGTCAATCAAAGTTACGTTGATCAGCTTCTTGCAGTGGGTTTCGTTCTAAAACAAAAATCAAAATGGTTCAATGGAGTCAGCGGCTGGATAAAATCTTCTGAGCTTCCTCAAATAGCAAACTTGTCATTCGTAAATCAATTGGATATTGTTTATCGGTTTCGGTCTGATAAATTCGAAGAAGAAATAATTAGTGATTCGCCGGATGAATCAAACCAAAATTTATTAAAACCACAGGAAATTTATTCTTATAATTACGGTCAGTCATTAACCCAATTAAATATTATATCAGTTCCTCAGGTTCACGATTTAGGATATACCGGTACTGGCGTAACTATTTGTATGATGGATGCAGGTTTTGATTTATGGACAACACATCAGGTATTTAGTTCTATGAATGTAATAGCTACGTGGGATTTCGTTAATGGTGATGCGGATGTTGAAAATGGAAGTGATATGGGTAATGGCTCGCACGGTACATCAACGTTATCATTAATCGGTGGATTTTATGAAGGAGAACTTATCGGTCCTGCTTTCAATGCAGATTTTATACTTGCAAAAACTGAAAACACTGATACCGAAACTCCGATTGAAGAAGATAATTGGATAGCAGCAATGGAATGGGCAGATAGTATTGGTGTGGATATTACCTCAACTTCATTAGGTTACCTTGATTTCGATCCACCGTATCCGAGCTATACATGGGAAGATATGGATGGTAATACAGCTCGGATAACAAATGGAGCTGATTATGCAGTCAGCCTTGGAATTTTTGTTGTTAACTCCGCCGGTAATAGTGGTTATGATGTACATAATACGCTTGGCGCGCCAGCAGATGGCGATAGTGTAATTGCGATTGGAGCCGTTAACAGTGGTGGGACCAGAGCTGCATTTAGTAGTGTTGGACCAACAGTAGATGGCAGAATAAAACCTGATCTTATGGCAATGGGTTCCGCTAACTACACAGCTTGCAACGGCTCAAATAATTGTTACAGCAGTTGGGGAAGTGGAACTTCCTGGAGTTGTCCTATGGCTGCTGGTGCTGCAGCATTGTTATTGGAAGCAGATCCAAGTATGACTCCGATGCAGTTAGCTGAATTAATGAAAAACACTGCTTCACAAAGTGGCAGCCCGGATAATCTGATGGGTTGGGGAATTGTAAATACATACGCAGCACTTCAATCACTTCTCACAAATAACAACGAAACAAACCAGTTCCCGGAAAATTATTATTTGTTACAGAGTTATCCCAATCCATTCAATCCCACGACAAAAATCAGATTTGCAGTTCCTGAAAAATCAAATGTAAAACTTTATTTATATGATATTCTTGGGAATGAATTGTCGGTTCTTTTTAATGAAGAAGTTACTCCGGGTATTAAAGAAATTGAACTTAATGGTAATAACCTGGCAAGCGGAATTTATCTCGTTAAAATGTTGACTAACAATTACCAGAATACCATCAAAATATCACTTCTCAAATAAATTATCTCAGCCTGATCTTGCAACTAAAACAAGCAGGTCAGGCTGAATTTCCCTTGATTTTCAGGAACGCTATACCTAAAATTCCTCTCTCATTTTTCAGAAATTTTTAGGAGTAGGTACAAAATGTGGCGAAATTATTTTCTTATTTCATTTATCCTTATTCAATTATCTGTAGTAGTTGATATATCTGCACAGGTTGTCGCAGAATTTGGTAAATATGAAATTACTTTGGATGAATTCGAGCATGCTTACGCAAAAAATGTAGGCGGCTGGGAAAATGCAATCAATAAAGATTTGCAGGAATACAAAAACTTTTTAGATCTTTATGTTAAGTTCAAAATGAAACTCAGAGATGCTCAGGTTAGAGCGTACGATAAAGATGAGGATTTAATGAATGAACTTAAAGATTATCAGAAACAGGTTGGTGTATCGTACATACTTGAAAAGAAAATTAATGAACCAGGCGTAAAACAACTTTACGATAGAAGAAAGGAAGAATTTAGAGTAAGTCATATTATGATCAGACCAGATTCCTTGGGCGATGAAGCTGCCAGACTAAAAGCTCAGGCGATTTTAGACAGCATTAAGAACGGTCAGAGTTTTGAAAATATGGCTATGAAATATTCCGATGATAAATTCTCAGGGGTTGCCGGAGGTGATATTTATTTTATAACAGCCGGATTGCTTCCTTATGAATTTGAAGATCCGATGTACACATTAAAAGCCGGTGAAATTTATCCTGATGTTGTAAAAACCAGATACGGTTATCACCTGATTAAAGTGACACAAAGACAACATCGGTTTCCTAAAATAAAAGCAAGTCATATACTTATTGGTTACCATAACAGTGAAGGACAAATCGATACGGCTTTTGCCAAACTTCGCGCTGATTCTGTTTTAGCTCAGCTAAATGCCGGAGCTTCTTTTGAGGAAATGGCATTAAAATATTCTGATGATCCTGGATCAAAAGAAAAAGGCGGCGACCTTGGCTACTTTGAAAGAAGAATGATGGTTAAGGAGTTTGATGAAGTCGCTTTTCAAATGGAAGTTGGTCAGATTTCAGATCTTGTTCAGACAAACTTCGGTTACCACATTATTAAACTTACCGACAAAATGGATACTCAACCCTACGAAGCTGAGTATGAAAATCTCAAGGGCATTTTCAATAAGCAAAGATATGCTCATGAACTAGAAGTACTTGTTGAATCTCTGAAACAAAAATATAATTTCAGTATTGATGAAGATAATTTACTTACATTTGTTGTTAACAGTGATTCATTAAGATTTGGAATGGTTCATCCAAAGTATGATGAACTTGCCAATGATGTTTTATTCTCTTATGCTGGTAAAAATGTTACTATTGGTAATTTTCTTGAAGCAGCAAGTCAGAATTCAAAAATAAGTGCCAAACCGATGGATGATGCTGCTGAAGTTACAAATGCTATCAATATTCTTGCAGAAAATTTACTGCTCGAAGAAGAAGCAATGAACCTTGATAAAGAAGACTCACAATTTGCTCAGCTTATGAACGATTACCGTGATGGTATCTTCATATTTAAAATTCAGGAAGATGAAGTCTGGAACAAAGTGAAAATTGATAGCGCTGATGTTCATAATTACTGGAGTACTAACAAAGAAAAATATTCCTGGCCGGAAAGAATAAGTTTTACGGAAATATATTCGACACAGGATTCAACGATTCAAAAATATTACAGCATGCTTAAAGACGGTGCTTCATTTGATACTCTTGCTGCACTTTATACCGAACGAGGTACAAAAAAGAAAGATAAAGGACAATATGATTTGCAGGCGGTTGACTATACAGATGTTTATAAAGAAGCAAATAAAATTGCAAATGCAGGAGATTATTCGCAGCCAACTGCATTCAGCGGTGGATTTGTAATGTTTAAATTGAATGACAGGCAACCAGCAAGAATTAAAACTTTCGAAGAAGCAAAAGCTGAAGTTTCCGGAGAATACCAGGAAATGATAAGTAAAAAACTGGAGAATGATTATTTGGTAAATCTGGAAAAGAGATACGAACCAAAATTATATTATGATAAACTTGAGAATGCATTTAAGCAGAAAGAAAATAATTAAAGGAATAACTCTCTTATTTGTATTTTTTCTTGCTTGCAATAAACCGGAAACGCCTGAAAATTATGTAGCGCGAGTTAATAACTCATATCTTTCAGAATCCGAACTTCAGGATATGGTTGACTCGCAATACGTTTCTGAAAAATATAAATCGGTAATAATTAAGAACTGGGTCCGGCTGGAAATTCTTTATCAGGAAGCTGTTAAGCAGGGCATTACAGATTCGAAGGATTTCAAAGTGTCAATTGAAAATTCTAAAAAAGAATTAGCATCTTCAATACTTCTTGAAAAATTTTCTAATTCAACACAACAAGTTGTAACACCGGAAGAACTGGAAAATTATTATGATGAAAATCAATCAAGTTTCCGGCTGCCTTTTAATTCTTATTTCTTAAACCGTGCAACTTTTACAGACAGAGAATCAGCTGTGATGTTTCGGACTGATGTAATTATGAATGGTTGGCAATCGGCTGCTGCAAAAATTAAAAAGAGTTCATCAATTGCAAGTTTAGATGAAGAAGACCTGGTTCCTGAACAGGATATTTATCCGACAAGGTTAATCGGAATTTTAGATGGGCTTTACCCACTGGAAATTAGCATTGTCATTCCTGACGACAAGAGCTATTATACAGTTGTACAGCTTTTGGATAAATATACGGCTCAATCGATTCCTCCGTTTCAGGCTGTAAAAAATGAAGTTGAAAGAAGATACAAATCTGCTTTAACCGAACTGGCACTGGAAAACTATATAAGCGATTTGTATTCATTAAATGAAGTTGAAATTAAATGATTAATATGATTAATATGATAACCAAAACTATAGCTGTCATTTGTTTTTATGCGGGATTTATATTTGGTCAAACAGGTGTTATAGATAAAATAGTTGCTGTGATTGATAATGAAATTATTCTTCAGAGTGAACTTGATTTTCAGGTAGCGATTTACGCATCCCAAAGAAGTCTTGATCCAAAATCTCCTGAACTTAAAAGACACATACTCAATACGATGATTGATGAAAAGCTGGTCTATGCGCAGGCAGAACTTGATTCTATTACTGTTACTGATGCTGAAGTATCGCAAAGAATCGAATATCAGATCAATGTTTTGAAACAGCAATACGGATCGGAAGCAAATATTGAAAAGATGTATGGGATGAGTCTTGATAAAATAAAAAGAGAATTGCGTGATGATGTTAGAAAAAATTTGATGGTTCAACGCTTGCGTGAAAAGAATTTTGCACCTGTTGAAGCATCACGGCGTGAAGTTGAAGAATTCTACCACAATTTCAAAGATAGCCTTGGTATGATACCGGAGAAACTGCACATATTTCATATCTTCCGAAATCCAAAAACAACCGACAGGCTTAAAACACAATTACGTGAATTCGCTCAGTCTGTGCTTGACTCAATAAAGCAAGGTGCAAGTTTTGAAGATATGGCAAAAAAATATTCTGAAGATCCGGGAAGTAAAGCTTACGGTGGTGATCTTGGTTTTGTGAAGAAAGGTGTTTTCTATCCTGAGTTTGAAGCCGCTGCATTTGCACTTGAAGTTGGTGAAATCTCCGATGTTGTTGAAACTCCTGTTGGATATCACATCATTGAACTTCTGGAAAGAAGAGGTGAATCTATCAGAACCAGACATATTCTCTTCAAATTTAAAACTGATGAAGGCGCCGATCTGGAGACAATTGAATTCCTTACTGAAATCAGAGACAGTATTGTAAATGGTGTTAATACATTTCAATATTATGCAAAAAAATATAGTGAGGATAAGGAAACTGCTCCGTTTTCGGGTGATCTCGGAACTTTCTATATAAACCAGCTTGATAAAAATCTGCTCGACGTTGTTTCCAAAATGAAGCAAGATGAAATCAGTTTCCCGAAAAGAATAGATTATGGGCAGGGTGTCTATGGATATCATATAGTTTATCTTCAATCAAGAGTACCGCAGCATCCTGCAAGTCTCGAAGAAGATTATGCTGAACTCAAAAGACTTGCTGATGAATACAAAAAGCAGAAACAATATGATAACTGGGTTGCTTCACTCAGAGATAAGATTTACTGGGAAGTAAGGTTGTAATCAGAATAAAAAGATTAAGGTAAAAAGTTTTTAAGGAAATAAATTTGAAAGAAAATCCTGCCGGAATAAAAGACGTTGAGCTTGTTGAGAAACTTGCTGAAAAAATCAAGAGAGTTAAATTAGAAATTGCAAAAGTAATTGTTGGTCAGGATGAAATTGTTGATCAACTTTTAATCTCATTATTTTCAAAAGGGCATTGCCTCCTCGTTGGAGTTCCCGGTCTTGCTAAAACACTTCTGATAAAAACTGTTGCCGAAGTTCTTGATTTAAAATTTAGCAGAATACAATTCACACCTGATTTGATGCCAAGTGATATTACCGGTACTGAAATAATTGAGGAAGATGCAGTATCGAAAAAAAGAAATTTTAAATTTATTTCAGGACCCATCTTTGCGAACATCATTCTTGCGGATGAAATAAACAGAACTCCTCCTAAAACACAAGCGGCGCTTCTTGAAGCAATGCAGGAATATAACGTAACGGCTGCCGGTGTAAAATATCAGTTACCACAACCGTTTTTTGTTTTAGCAACACAAAATCCAATTGAGCAGGAAGGAACTTATCCTTTACCTGAAGCTCAGCTTGATAGATTTATGTTCAATCTTTGGCTTGAATATCCTTCTTTCAAAGAGGAAATAAGAATTGTTGAAACAACTACAAGCGAATACAAAGCAAAGCTTGAAAAAGTTTTAAATGCAAATGAAATACTCGAATTCCAGGAACTCGTTAGAAAAGTTCCCGTTGCTGATAATGTAGTCGAGTATGCAGTTAAAGTTGCAAATATGACCCGCCCAACAAATGGAAACTCTCCTCAATTTATTAAAGACTGGATTACCTGGGGTGCTGGACCGAGAGCTTCTCAGTATATGATACTTGCTTCCAAAACACGTGCAGTAATTCAGGGAAGATTCACTCCGAATATTGATGATGTTAAAGTTGCAATGCTTCCTGTTCTGCGTCACAGGATTATCACTAACTTCAGTGCTGAAGCAGACGGAATAAAATCTATTGATGTGATTTCGAAACTGAGTAAGGAAGTTTGAGAAAGTTAAGATCGTTCTTCCTTTAAATTATTTTTCCGACATCGTCTTTGCAATGAAGTAACAAATCTGTTGCCGGAAAAAGATTTTAAACTTTTTTCTTCAAAATATTTTTGAAAATCTCATTCACTCTGCTTAGCACAATAGTTGCAATATCAATTACAGGTTTTTAATTTTACGCTGTGAGTTGCTTAGAAAACTAACCCAATTTCTCGGAGAAATTGGGTTAGTAAACAATCAGTTATTCTCTTTTAACTGATGAGACAAGAAGGTGAAGATTGAAAGGTTTTTGTAAAATATTTAGTCTGTTTTCTGGAGAACATAGAAAAGGAAGACTGAAAAGCTCCTCTCCCAAGGATACCATATACTTATACATACCATTTTTTATAAATAAACTCTTTCGGTTATATTTTTTATTTTGGCTATCGTATTTATTAAAAGGAAATACAATGAAAATAATATTTCTTGCATTTATTTCACTAACGCTAATATCCTTAAACACCTGCGATGAAAACCCGGTTAACGGCGATAATATAAAACCCGGCAGAAGAGATTATGTTTGGACAGTGGATACACTCTTTATGCCTTTTAACTCTTTTACAGATATAACAGGCACATCACCAACAAATGTGTGGGCTTGTGGACCCGGAGGAGATCTTGACAAAACCTTTTATCATTATAATGGACAAAGCTGGAATACTGATTTAATACCACGTCCAATTTCGCCTCTATCGGTTTCTAGCAATTCAATAAATTTTGTTTGGAGTTGTGGATTAGAAGGAAAAATTTGGAAATACTGTGGAAATGAATGGCTTGAGCAATATGTGTATTTTGCTAATACAGACACGTTAGTTGTCTTACAAGAAATCTTCGCAATTTCGGAAAACGATATATATGCAATTGGGCAATATTTTGTGAGTAATGAAGACTATTGGGGATTGATTTTGCATTATAACAACTCTAAATGGCAAGATATGACAATTCCTAAAATCAGAACTTTATTTACTGAAATAGGAAAAGATAAAGTTAAAGACAAACTATATTTGCGAGGACTTACCCAACAAAATCTAAATGAAAACGACTACCAGCTTTATGAAATTAATGGAACAACACTAAATGAAATAAAATCTGGTTCTCAAAACGATGATGAGTTTGGGAATATTTTTGTACTAGGTTCTCATATATACTTTATAATAGGCTATGACTTTTTCAAATTTAATGGAAATGATTTTTTAAAAATTGGAAGACTTTCAGATGACCCAAAATTTCTTCACGTGGGTTGGGGAAGAAATGAAAAGGATATTTTTCTTGGAATGAGAGATGGCATAGCTCACTATAATGGCGATAGCACGGTTTATCTGTATCAGACACCAAATAATGTTTTTGTTAGGGCAGGTATAGTGTTTGAGAATGAAATTTTTTTTATAGGGAGAGATTCTTACGGAAACAATCTCATGTTTCATGGGAAATTAAATTAACAAAAGAGGAGTTGATGCAGCTAGAAAAAACCTTTAATTAACAAGAGACAATGTTGCAGCATTGCCTCTCATAAATTGAATAATCCTCTAAGGCTGGCACCCTTAAGTTATTACTCAAAGAGTAATCGGGATTATTCTTTTTAAATATAACATTTTTTTAAGAAAGGGCAGACATATGAACACTCTTAAATTATTCTTTGTCGTTTTCTTGCTTTGCTCATCAATTTTTCCGCAGACATATACGTATGAAGAATATCCGACCGTAATTCAGGAAATTGAGAGATATTATGACGGTAGTTATAAATATAACAGGGATTCTCAGCTATTTGACAATAATGCCTGGGCTGGAAAAAATGGAGCAATTTTGACTATGAACACTTTCAGGTTAATCTATACCTGGGTTCTCAATATTCCGCAGAACGCGAATATAACTTCTGCGATTTTATATTTTGGCGGTACTACGCATTCAAATGCTCAGCACCCAATTGTTGACATACAGTGGCAGATAAAGAAATTTCCTAACGATAAATTTAATGCTCAACCAAGCGAACAATGGAATGCTATAACATCATCTGATGTATTAAGAAATGAAGTACATGCTTTAAGTACTCAATTTGAAGGTTCACCTACTTTAGATCAAACATTTCTCACTTATATTCAAAACGGTCTTTCTACTCAAAGGCTTCATATTTCTATTCGGGGAACAGATGAAGAAACCTGGGGAAATAATCGCAATGTTCATTACATTGACTATAAGTATTCAGGTCACAATGTTTGGAGTGCCTTAAAAATTAAAATCAATTATACGATTCCTACCCCGCAGATTGATTTAACAGCTCAAAACAATTTTATTTATGGTACTATTAAAACAGGAGTAAATGAACCACCAGTTCAACGCAATAGTCCTTTTACCTTCTCAGCACAGACTGGACAAACAGTAAACCTTGAAGCTCAGAATCAACCTTATGGTGGTTATGAAAGAGTTTGGAATAATAATGCTCCTCTTAATCATAGCAATTGGCTGAGGAGTGGTGCATTCTTTTCTAACATAATTAATCCAAGTTTTACGGTTGCACAGAATGATAATGATGCAGTTTATGAGGCAGGTCTCCGTCAAAACTACAAGATAGACCAAACCCATAAAACAGAGTTTGATGGAAACCAGACTCAACAAAACACTGCCTGGATAGTAGAGCAAAACTCAGGTAATATTTCAACCCAGTCATTTCGTTTAATCAACGGGAAGAATTATCTTTTTGCAGGCTGGGAAGATAATTTATCGCTCGGAACTTCAAGGAATATTACACCAACTGATAATGAGGTGTACGATGTACTTTACAAATACCCTCACCATTCTAATACTACGACGGCTTATCAAAATCCCGGAGGGAAGAATGAAAACTTACTTGCCTGAAATCAGTCTTTATTTTTTCATCCTCTTTTTAATCTCTCAACAGTTGGCGTATTATTTTTTATTTTGCTATAAGATTTTAACAAAACAGGTAACTGCTATGCTTGATAAAACAATTCTTCCATTTCTTTTATTACTTTTCTTTACAATCGGTTGTAATTCAGTAGAACCACCACCCAATGGTAATAGTGTTGATACTACAAGCCACAATTTTACTTGGCAAAACTGGACATTTGGCGAGCACAGCAGCAGTGTGATTTACGATGTTGCAATCATTGATGAAAACAATATCTGGGCGGTCGGAGAAATTTATTTGAATGATTCTCTTGGGCAGCCAGATCCAATTGCATATAACGCTACTTATTGGGATGGAAATGAGTGGAAGTTAATCAGGATAATGACAAATGCTTGTGGTGGTGTAGTCTATCCTCCCATTCAAGCAATTTTTGATTTTTCGTCGAACGATATATTATTTGCTCATATTGATGGCAGTATTTCTCATTTTAATGGAACAGAATTTAATAATGATTGTTCTTTAATCACGCAATTAAACGGATCGGCCTATAGAATGTGGGGGAAGACTAAGGATGATTTCTACGTAGTAAGTGGAAACGGATTTATAGCCCATTATCAAAACGACAATTGGACTAGCATAGAAAGCGGAACAGATTTAGATATTTATGATATATGGGGAGATTACAATACTATCAATGGAACTTATGATATTATTGCAGTTGCTGCAAAACAGTTTGTTAATTATGATAAAAAGATATTTAGAATTAATGGAAACACAGTTCAAAACATACTAACTGATTCAATCCCATACAGTATCCACGGAGTTTGGTTTAAGAGCGGGAAAAAATATTTCGTTGCTGGGGCAGGTCTCTATTCAAAAAACAATGTCAACTCAACTTCACAATGGGGGCTGCTACATCCCGGTGATATTAATTATTATCTGTATTGTATTGGTTCAGCGGAAAATGGAATTTCTGGTTAGTTAAGTAAGGTAGAAAATCAACTGACATTTCTTACCTCAATTCTTTTCAGTTTGGCTTCATTAAGTTTCATTTCTCTTAGCTCTAATTTTTCTTCAACTCTGCTAAACAGAAAATCTTCGGGAGTTAAATAAAACAACGAACTGTGAAGTCGTTCAGTATTGTAGTAATCAATATAAGAGGAAATCTGTTTACGTGCATCATCAAGATTTATTAAAGAAGATTTCATTAAGCAGTCCTGATGAATAGTTCTGTGGTAACGTTCAATCTTTCCGTTGCTCTGAGGATATGCAATAGAGGTTCTGATGTGCTGTAATCCAGCTTGCTTCAGATATTCAGCAAAATCTTTGGAAATAAACTGAGGACCGTTATCAGAAATAATTCTTGGTTTATAACCGGGATATTTTTCTAAAGCTCTCTGCAAGGTTATCTGAACATCAAATTGCTGCATATTCTGCCTAAGCTCGTGATGAACAATATATCGGGAGTAACCATCAATAACAGAAATAAGAAACAGAAACGTTCCGTGATAATTAACGTACTTAATATCTGTATGCCAATGCTGATGAACTGCTGCTGGCTGATTAAAGCCATCTCCTTTAGAAGATCGTTTAACTTTATTCCATCTGTTAAGCAGCCCTGCTGCTTTAAGAACTCTGTAAGTAGTAGCCGGAGATACAGCAGCAGCATTATCATCAATCATCATATAAGTAAGCCGTCTGTAACCTTCACCCGGATGATCTTTAGCATAACTGATAATAGTTTCTTTCTCCCAATCAAGGCACCCAATGCCCTCTGGGAGTTTTACCGTTATGGTTATTAGAGATTCCTTTTCTATCAATCCAGGAATAATATTTACTGTAATTTATTCCTATAAGGCGAATCATTCCTTTAAGAGAAATATCAGCCTTAGCTCTGATGAGATTTATAAAATCAATTACATTATCTCGTATATCCGGTTCAACCCATTGCCCGGTCATATTTCCCCATCTATACTTTTTTTTATATCTATGTTTTCTTTAAGCAGAATAGCAATTGCTTCATCCCGGTCTCTCAGTTTAGATTCAAGTTTTTCTATCTTTTTTTGTTCAATAGTAGTTTGTTTATTATTTACTGCTTTTGTTTGAAAAATATCTTTTGCTCCTTCAAAAAGCTTTTTCTTCCAGTTATATATATCATTGGGGTGAACATAGTATTTTTCTGCAAGCTGGCTGATGGGAATATTGTTTTCAAGAAGTTCTCTAAGAATAAGAACTTTCTGCTCAGGTGAATAAAATTTTCTTTCTCTTTTTGTTTCGGACATTGAAATTTTCCTTTCTGTTTACATTAATACAAATTTAGGAAATTCCATTTCCGTCTGAAGCATTACAGTATGCCATAAGAGGACAAGAAACAAATGATTTGTTTACTTGCGGAGCTTTTGGTGAAACAATTCACTATAATGGAAATACGTGGAAGAGTTTTATTAATGAAACGGCAATATCAAATGGTGCATTTAATAATATCGATTTTAACAAAGATATTGTAGTGGCTGTGGGGTATGACAGCCCCAAAGCAGTAATAAAAATGGGAACCAGATAAATTAAGTATTAACAATTAAAAGGGAGAACTTATGAAATCGAATATTTTATTTTTCATCACTTTTGTTATCCTAAATTTATGTGTTTTTGCACAGGAAGAACCGGAAAGCATATGTGAACCCGATGACAGAGTTTCGTCAATCGATCCATCCATCGGAAGAATAATTCTTACAGGTTTTACAAATGGTTGCGCAACTGGATTTATAATTCCAAATGGAAAAATTGTCACAGCAGGGCATGTAATAAGTGAAGACATTGTGGATGGAGATTGGATTGAATTCAATGTTAAGCCATCTTTACCGAATGGTGATTTACAGTATTCTGATCCGGAAGATAAATATATGATTGATATGAACAGCATTTCATATCAATATGAAGGACTTAATGCAAGTGGTTATGGTAAAGACTGGGCGGTTTTTTCAGTATTTCCAAATTCAATAACTGGTTTAACACCTATCCAAGCACAGCAATCTTATAAAATTGCTAAAAAAACTTATACACCAGGAAGTATTATTAGAATTACATGATATGGTGCGGATGATGGCATAATGAATGGTGTTCAACAAACTGCTACCGGTACCTATGAAGGTTATGGGCCTGAATCAAACTTTTTTAAATACAAAACTGACACTAATCCTGGTAATTCGGGTAGTCCTATTATTGATGAATCAACAGGCATAGTTATAGGGGTGCATTGTCAGGGGCAATGTGCGGGGTTTGGATGGAATGGGGGCACTAGCTTTACAAACACCGACTTTTGGAATTCAGTAAACCTGGGGGATATCGTAACCATTGACCAAAAAAGAGAAAATGGGACTAGGTTATCGGGAACAAATATTTCACACTATGAAAAAAGGTTTGTTACTGATGAATTTCTTGATTATCAAATTCCGTCAAACTATGGAATATATTTTCAATTTAATAAAAACAATACAGAAACTTTCAGAGGATTACAGGATTTAGTAACCTCTCCAACGACAGAAAAATATTATCAATGGAACAACTTGAATGCGGTAACAAATCTGTCGCCGGGAAAAATTTTTAAGATTTTTCTTGAGAATATTTTTGAAAATCTCATTCACTCTGCTTAGCACAATAGTTGCAATATCAATTACAGGTTTTTAATTTTACGCTGTGAGTTGCTTAGAAAACTAACCCAATTTCTCGGAGAAATTGGGTTAGTAAACAATCAGTTATTCTCATTTAACTGATGAGACAAGAAGGTGAAGATTGAAAGGTTTTTGTAAAATATTTAGTCTGTTTTCTGGAGAACATAGAAAAGGAAGACTGAAAAGCTCCTCTCCCAGGGATACCATATACTTATACATACCATTTTTTATAAATAAACTCTTTCGGTTATATTTTTTATTTTGGCTATCGTATTTATTAAAAGGAAATACAATGAAAATAATATTTCTTGCATTTATTTCACTAACGCTAATATCCTTAAACACCTGCGATGAAAACCCGGTTAACGGCGATAATATAAAACCCGGCAGAAGAGATTATGTGTGGACTGTGGATACATTAGCTGGTTTAAACAGCCCGCGATACAGAATGTGGGGGAGTTCTCCATCTGATGTTTGGGCTACAACCTCCAGCAATTGGGAAGTTTCAATTTCTCATTTTGACGGAAGCCAGTGGACTTCTTATGGTGTACCGGGAATAATTCAACCCAATGCTATTTACGGTTTTTCTAGTAACAATATTTTTATAGGTGATGAAAATGGAAAAATCTGGAGGTTTGACGGAAGTAGTTGGATATTATTTGCTGAATTAAAAAAGGAAGGAACTGATTTTATTATGTTTGAAAATATATGGGGAAAGACACCAAATGATTTCTTTGCTGTCGGTAACGGACCGGACGAAAATCTTTATGCTAATGTAAGTGTTATTGCCCATTATATAAATAATAAATGGATTATGCAAAATACTGACTCACTTACAGGTGATGTTGTACATCTATATAGAAACGAAGCTGATAGTAAAATTTATTTTAGACTTACAAAAATAGGAGGTACAGCACACATTGATAGCACAATTATCTACGCATATGCAAATGAGAAATATTATGTGGTATATAGTAGTACAGAAACCAAAGATTTTCAGTCGGATATTAACCTTATTAATGACGAAGTATATTTTGTTTTAGGTGGGCAAATAGCTAGGCGAGTAAACAACCAATTTCAAACAATTCTAAATGTAAATAATTCTGAATTCTACCAACGAATCTGGGGAAGAAGTTCAAAAGACATTTTCCTTTTAATGACCGATGGACTGGCGCACTATAATGGAAATGATATTGAATATTTATTTCATTTTACGTTTGGTCAAGCAACACCCTGGACGCAAATTTTTGGTGCTGCCCTGTTTGAAAATCAAGTTTTCTTTTTAGTTTATGAGCCACCAACCGGTTTAAGTTTAGTTTATCATGGCATATTAAAATGAGGAGGGAAAATAACCAAACAAAAACAATTTAATAATTAACAAGGAGCTGGTGGTTTCAGCACCAGCCCCATAAATGAATAACCCTTCCAAGGCTGGTTACCTTATTATTTTCATTAATAGAATGAAATGGGGCTATTCTGTTTTTAAATATACAAAATATTATGGATAAGAAAGGAGGAAAACATCAATAAAACTTAAAGAAAATTTTAATGATCATTATCAACAAAAACTTTTATTAATATGAAAGGAATATTAAAATGAAAACTATTTTGCTTTTTATGGTAACAATTCTGATTTTCGGGAACATATATGCCGAACAGGTTACTATCTATCAAAGTGGTATTAGTACCGTTGTAAGATACATTAATTCAAGTGGTAATTATGATTACACTTATAATACACTTCATAGCATAGGACGCCATGATGGTAATAATGGAATAAACTCCGGTTCACAGAATGATATATGGCGTTCAGAACATTCCTTTTACCTTGGCTCAATTCCTTCAAATGCAACCATAACCCAGGCACAATTACAATTTTTTATTAGTGGCTACCAATGTTCTACGTGCAGTTTAAAAGTCACAAAAACTACTGGTCAATATAGCTACGGACAATTATGGACAAATATAAATAACACAAATACAATTGTAGCAAGCTACGTTTATAATGCAACAACTCCTGTTGTGTCAACAGCCCTTAAAGATGCAATAATAGCATCTCTTACAACAGGCACTATGTATTTAGGCTCGCTGTCATTAGTAGAAGGATCAAATAATTCTTATGCGAGTTTAGAATTACGCCTTATAGTAGATTATACAGTCCCACCCTCTATAGTAAATATTACTGCCGATAATAATTTTACTGCTTCTGATGGTGCAAACCGAGGTACGATGGTAATTGATGGAGTTAATCGAACTATTCCTCTTACACCACCAGGATATACTTTTCAAAAAACTGTTGGTCAAAATTTAACGTTATCAGCAAATTCTCCCCAAAATGATAACCAAGGTCATCAAAGAATTTGGTATACAGGATTAACCTTCCCTAGTGATTGGAGAAGGAACGGTGAATTTAAAAGTTACAATCAAACTTATTCATTTCCTGTTGCAGCAGACGATAATGGAAAAATTTATATGGCTAATCTCCGAAAAAACTTCAAGATAGACCAAACACACAAAACAGAGTTCGATGGAAACCAAACTCAACAGAACACTGCGTGGATAGTAGAGCAAAACTCAGGTAATATTTCAACCCAGTCATCTCGTTTAATCAACGGGAAGAATTATCTTTTTGCCGGCTGGGAAGATAATTTATCACTTGGAACATCAAGGAATATTACCCCAAATGATAATAAGGTGTACGATGTACTGTACAAATACCCGCATTATTCCAATTCAACATCAGCATATCAAAATCCCGGGCAGAGAAGATTTATCAAAACAAACAGTGGTCACTTGCATATTGTTTATGAGAGTATGAACAAAGTTTGGTATGAAAGAAGTACGAACAGCGGACAGACCTGGGAAATAATGAATGGTGGCAAACCAATCTATAGTGGAATTGCAACTCATCCATCAATAGATTTTTATCCAGGCACTAATGATATAATTATTGTATATAATAGAGATGAATCTGTGATAGCCGCACAATATTATGAAAATGGTATATTTAAATGTGAATCAATAGTGGCAGATAATTCTATTTGGGATCAAGTAACTCCGGATTCAAAACCAGTAATTGCCTAGACATACACAAGATTAATGGTTGCCTGGAATGCTTCGGGTGAAATTTTTTATAGTCTTGGTCAAAAAGTTACTATTTCAAATCCACCCTACCACGACTTTTATTGGTATTTCGATCCTCGCACCATTTCAAATCCATTTGAAGCGTTCAGAAATAATCCAACAATCGGAACTTCTAAACTTCAATTAAATAGTTTTTGGTTAGCTTGGGACAGAGATCAGACATTTATTGAATTTGCAAATTTAGTTCCGATAAATGGTGCAAGTGATATCCAGCAATCACAACTTTTAGCCTATGGTCAGGCAGGTTTTTCTAAAAACGAGCAACCATCAATAAGTGTTATGCCTAATAATGATTACCGTATTAGCTGGTTCGGTGAAAATTACGTGGATGGAATAGGTCAAAAGCAAGTTGTTACTTACTTCAACTATCAGTTTTATATTTTCGGCACAAATGTAAGCAGCCACAGTATGAGAACTACAGATGATGGGAAAGCAATCATTGCTTATGGCGACCAGAGTGGTACGAGAAATAAGTTCAGACAGGTTTGGTATTGGGGTTCAGAAAAAAATCTGGGAACAACAGGTAAACAAACTCATCTGAGCAACGGTTCAAGTCTCAACAATATGTATGCAATGTCATTCCAGAATACTACACTGCCTTATAGTTTTTCTATGTCAGCTAATCTTGGAAGTCTTCAAAAAGTAACTGAAATACCAATTGCTTCTGGAAGAAAAGGAATTGTAGCTGGTGATAGTGCTGAGTTCTACTTTACTTTAGGAGATGTATCTCTTAATGGTAACACCATTGAATTCATCCAAACCGGAATAAATCCTGATTTCACAAATCTTGATACTTTGAATTATTACCTTAGTACTGAACAGTTTAATGTTACGAATTCATCGCAGTTTAATTTCTCAATTTGTATTGGTTCAGCGGAAAATGGAATTTCTGGTTAGTTAAGTAAGGTAGAAAATCAACTGACATTTCTTACCTCAATTCTTTTCAGTTTGGCTTCATTAAGTTTCATTTCTCTTAGCTCTAATTTTTCTTCAACTCTGCTAAACAGAAAATCTTCGGGAGTTAAATAAAACAACGAACTGTGAAGTCGTTCAGTATTGTAGTAATCAATATAAGAGGAAATCTGTTTACGTGCATCATCAAGATTTATTAAAGAAGATTTCATTAAGCAGTCCTGATGAATAGTTCTGTGGTAACGTTCAATCTTTCCGTTGCTCTGAGGATATGCAATAGAGGTTCTGATGTGCTGTAATCCAGCTTGCTTCAGATATTCAGCAAAATCTTTGGAAATAAACTGAGGACCGTTATCAGAAATAATTCTTGGTTTATAACCGGGATATTTTTCTAAAGCTCTCTGCAAGGTTATCTGAACATCAAATTGCTGCATATTCTGCCTAAGCTCGTGATGAACAATATATCGGGAGTAACCATCAATAACAGAAATAAGAAACAGAAACGTTCCGTGATAATTAACGTACTTAATATCTGTATGCCAATGCTGATGAACTGCTGCTGGCTGATTAAAGCCATCTCCTTTAGAAGATCGTTTAACTTTATTCCATCTGTTAAGCAGCCCTGCTGCTTTAAGAACTCTGTAAGTAGTAGCCGGAGATACAGCAGCAGCATTATCATCAATCATCATATAAGTAAGCCGTCTGTAACCTTCACCCGGATGATCTTTAGCATAACTGATAATAGTTTCTTTCTCCCAATCCAGGCACGAATGCCCTCTGGGAGTTTTACCGTTATGGTTATTAGAGATTCCTTTTCTATCAATCCAGGAATAATATTTACTGTAATTTATTCCTATAAGGCGAATCATTCCTTTAAGAGAAATATCAGCCTTAGCTCTGATGAGATTTATAAAATCAATTACATTATCTCGTATATCCGGTTCAACCCATTGCCCGGTCATATTTCCCCATCTATACTTTTTTTTTATATCTATGTTTTCTTTAAGCAGAATAGCAATTGCTTCATCCCGGTCTCTCAGTTTAGATTCAAGTTTTTCTATCTTTTTTTGTTCAATAGTAGTTTGTTTATTATTTACTGCTTTTGTTTGAAAAATATCTTTTGCTCCTTCAAAAAGCTTTTTCTTCCAGTTATATATATCATTGGGGTGAACATAGTATTTTTCTGCAAGCTGGCTGATGGGAATATTGTTTTCAAGAAGTTCTCTAAGAATAAGAACTTTCTGCTCAGGTGAATAAAATTTTCTTTCTCTTTTTGTTTCGGACATTGAAATTTTCCTTTCTGTTTACATTAATACAAATTTAGGAAATTCCATTTCCGTCTGAAGCATTACAAATTGAATATGGTGTAACAGATTCGCTAAAAGCAGTTCAAAGTTTATCAGAGAATGAGTTCGTTAAATTCAAGCTTCAACTTATAAACGCAAACACAAACCAGGTTATTGGTGAATACACGGTTGTTACATTTACAGATCAAAATATCATTCCCTGCTATGGTGAATCATTTTCAATTAACACTAACGGTATAGGCAATAAAAAAGTAAGAGTTCGGTTTGTAGTTGAAGAAAATATCGGCGGCGAATATGCTATGGCAAACATATCTGCTGAGGAAAATGTTCTGCCAAAGCAAAACCAAAATGTTATTTCATATTCAGGTTCAGAAGTAGTTACTGAGTATGCTTTGGAACAGAATTATCCCAATCCATTTAATCCAACAACTACGATAAAGTATCAATTACCAGAATCAGGAAATGTTTCGATCAAAGTATATGATATACTTGGAAACGAAGTAGCAAATCTTGTTGATGGTTATATGGAAACCGGAAAGTACGAGGTTGATTTTAATGCTTCTTCACTTGCAAGTGGTGTTTACATCTACCGGCTGAATGTTAATGATTTTGTGAATGTTAAGAAGATGATACTGCTGAAGTGAAAAGTGGTTAAATTAATCATAGCCCTGATTGCTTCAGGGCTTTTTTATTTTTTATAATACTGTTATTGAACTTTTACATTCTTCTTACAAACCACTGACATCAAGCCGCATTTGATTTAACATTTTAGCACCAGAAACAATTTAATAATAATTGGACTGGAATAAACTAAAATGAATAATCAAACAAATTATAATATCAGCAAGAATGAGCAAACCGTTCTTGCTAATATTTCAAGACTCGACTTTCTGAAAAAAATTTCTTTCACTTTCGGTGTCCTGATGACCAGTTGTACACCGGTTAAAATCCTTCTGAATACCCATGAAGATAAATACGATGATGATACGGTATTGAAAAATAAAATTCTTGCAGCATTTATAACTGCAGTTATTCCGGGTGCTGATCCGGAGGATGCAGATAATTATAAAATATTCTGTGATGAATACTATCCGTTTCACAAGTATTGTGGATTCTTTGTTTCGGATTTGTGCAGTAAAAGTGAAAAGCTGTTCGGCACAGAAAAATTTTATGATTTATCACTTGAACAAAGAACTGAGGTAATTCAAGCTGGACTAAATGACGATTCAACAACAGAAAGAATTTATACGGCTGCCATTTTCATTTCACAGGTTTCAGTCTATTGTGGTATTTACAACGATGAAAAAGGCTGCAGTTTGATTGATTACAATGGTTCGTATGGATTTGTTGATGCGGAAATATTTTATTCAAATTCATCCAGCTACCTTGCAGCAGAAATGACTTCAACAGGAAATTATTCATAACTATAAAAGGAAACATTATGGAAAATTTACAAACAGACGTACTTGTAATCGGAAGCGGGTTCGGTGCAGCAGCTCCGGCTTTAAGATTAAGTGAAGCAGGCTTTAAAGTATTGATGATTGAAAAAGGTAAAAACATTGTGCCCGAAAAAGATTTCAGGATGACACAGGATCCAAAATATTTTCTGAAATATTTAACCGGAATATCAGACAAATCTATGTCCTTCACTTATGCAGAAGCACTTGGCGGTGGTTCAGGATTTTATGAAATGGTTTCATTAAGAGCACCATCAAAAATTTTCTTTCAGAAAGATAAAACAGGCAATTATCTCTGGCCGAAAGGAATTAACAGAGAATGTATGGATGCTTATTATGATGTTGCCGAAAAGATGCTCAATGTTGAACAGATTCCCGTTGAAGAAGTTCCGAAATCAGGAATTGTATTTTCACTATTAATGAAAAATCTTGGTTACTCCTGTGACAGAGCAAGATATGCGGTAAAGGATGTGTTGGCAGTGGATTTTGCGTCTCCGGTTGTGTATTCGGTGCTAAGCAATCACTCCATTTAAATTACCTTCCGCAGGCACAAAAGTCTGGAACAAAGATTTTAACTGATACCGATGCATTGGAAATCAGAGTGATTGAATCAAATTTAAAATCAACAAAGAATCTAAGATCTATCAGAGCTATACCTTATCGATATGAAGTTAAATGCAAAGACGTTACAAAGAGTGAAGTATTCTATATCAACACTAAACTATTAATTCTGGGCGGTGGTACAGTCGGGACAGCAAAATTATTAATGAATTCAAAAAAGAATTTGCATTTTTTAAGTTCACACGTCGGAAAGAATATTGCTTTCAACGGAAGTGTTAAATCCGTAGGATTAATTCCTGAAAATATGATAGAAGGTGATATGTTTAGCGGAAGATCACATCCGGGAATGATAAGCTATCAGTTTTTTGATTCGAAAGGAATAACTATTTCATCAGCAAAGCCATTGCCATTGCATGTGGTTGCAGCAGCAAGATTAAATCTGGAAGGAGAAAAAAAGAATCCGGTTTATTGGGGAGAAGCCAATGTTGAGTTGATGAAACTTTATAGGAAAAGAATGATTGTTCTTTATGCATTAGGATTAACTCCACCAAGTGCCGAATTAGTTTTGGATAATAATGGTCAGGTCAAGCCAAAATTAAAAATAACACCCGAACTGGAAAAATATTATAAGAATACAACAAAACTGCTTGAATCAATTTTCAGAAAGAATGGTTGTAAAATTATTGAGCATCAGGAAGTGGATTCTGAAGGTCAGGTAAAAAATGATATTAGTTTTTCAACAACACATATGATTGGATCCTGCAGAATGGCTGATAATAAACAAAATGGCGTGGTTGATGCTTTTGGTGAAGTGTTTGATTATCCGGGAATTTATGTGACTGATGGCGCTGCTGTTCCATCTTCACTTGCTGTTAATTCGAGCTTAACAATTCTGGCAAATGCTGAAAGAATTGCACATCATTTACTTAATCAGTTGCAGACAGAAAACTCAAACATACTGGCAGAAAGAAAAAATTAATAATATTAAACTTTTGCAATCTTATAATTCTTCTTTGCAAAGTAAATTTCTTTCAGGAAAGTTTTTATTACAGTTGCAACCGGAACAGCCAGCAGCATACCAATTAAACCAAATAAAGTACCGCCGCTGATTATTAAAAGTATAATTGCAATCGGGTGCATATCAACACTCTTTCCAAAAATATAAGGCTGCACAAATCCATTATCGAGAATATATGTAGAAAAGATTACCAGCAGAATTAATGGGAACTGTGAGAGGTCTCCATATTGCACGATTGATACAATGAGTGCAGGAACGCCACCAATGATCGGACCGAAATATGGAATCAGATGCCCGATCCCTGCTATTACTCCGAGTGGTAAAGCATTCGGAATACCTATAAAATAAAAACCAAAACCAATCATTACTCCAACGAAAGTTGCGTCAAAAATCCAGGCTCGAGCAAACAAACCAAGTCGTAACGAAACTTTCTTCAATATGTAATAGGACATTTCGAAATATTTATTTGGTATTGTTTGAAGCAGACCCTGCATAATCCTTCTGTAATCTTTTAAAATAAAAAAAGTGATGAATGGAACTATCACAAGTCCTGCGATTATCGAAAATACACTTGATAAAACTTCAGAAATCGTATCAAAGATATTTGTAATCTGATTAGTTATAAACAATTCCATTCTTTGAGTAATATCTCCAGATTTAAGAAAGGGAATGTAGTGAAGTAAAGTTGTTTCCAGAGTTTTCATTTCTTCTGCAAAAGAAAAACCCTCAAGTGAACTGATCAAATGATCCATCTGATAAACGAACTTCGGAATTATTATAGAAAGACTTAAATAAATGATGAATCCAAATATTCCAAAAACAACAAGTGTAGAGGTCAAACGATTCAGCCCTTTTGCTTCAAGCAGAGAAACGAATGGTGCAAAGATGAAAGCAAGCAGTATGGATAATGCAAGGATAATAAAAATTTCACTTAATAAATAAAAAAGATAGAGAAGAATGATGGCACCTGCAGTCCATTTAATCATTTTTATAAAATGATTGTAGCTCGAATCGGTCATAGTGTAAAATTCATATTACTGATTCAATTCTTTTTATTGATGGTACCTTATTCATTAAGGCTCTTTCAATACCCGCACGCAAAGTTAATATTGACATAGGACAATCGGCACAATCACCAAGCAGTCTTACTTTAACAATTTTCTCTTCGGTGATTTCAACAAGTTCAACATCACCATTGTCAGCTTGCAGAAAAGGTCTGATTGTTTCGAGAGCTTTTAAGATTTCGTCTTTCATCGTCATAACTAATTCACATGTGTAAATCTAAAGAAAAATTTGGAATGAAGTATTCATTGTCATTGCGAAGTTCAAAAAATTTGGAATGAAGCAATCGATATGTGATTCAAGTTGAGATCACTTCGTCCGGCAAATGCCGCACTTGTGATGACAGTTACTTTAATCATCATCTCCCAGAAGTATTTCAACTTTTCCGGAGGCTTTAGAATTCCGGATGTTTACCTGTTCTGTCAGGTTTCTTGAAATATCCAGAATTATTTCAGCATCATTGGAATCAGGAATATCGAAGACGATAGGAATTCCTTTGTCACCACCTTCTCTTATTTGTGGATTGATAGGGATACCGCCAATGAACGGGACATTCAATTCTTTTGAAACTCGCTCACCACCGCCGGATCCGAAAATATCATATCGTTTCTTTGTATCAGGTGCGATAAAGTAACTCATATTTTCGATCAAGCCAAGTACAGGAACATTTACACGCTCGAACATTTTCAAAGCTTTTCTTGCATCAATGAGTGATACTTCCTGCGGTGTTGTTACTATTACGGCACCGGTCAACGGAATTGTTTGCACAAGTGTTAGTTGAATATCACCGGTTCCAGGAGGCATATCAAAAACAAGATAATCAAGTTCTCCCCAGGCAACATCAGTCATAAATTGTTTAATTGCTCCACTTGCCATTGGTCCGCGCCAAATCAGCGGTGCATTATCATCAACTAATAAACCGATCGAAATCATTTTTAATCCAAACGCATCAATCGGAATCAGCCTGGCTTTACCATCATCCTGAATTACATCCGGTTTTTCATTTACACCAAGCATCAGTGGAATACTTGGTCCGTAAATATCAGCATCAATCAATCCAACTTTTGCACCATCTTTCGCAAGAGCAACTGCAAGATTAACAGCAACAGTTGATTTACCTACTCCACCTTTTCCACTTGCCACGGCTATTGTATTTTTAACTCCCGGAAGTACTGCTTCTTTCTTAGGATCTTTATGCGTTGATATTGTTGATACTCTCTGCTGAACATTCAGATGAATATCGTCGAGTTCGGGAAATTCCAGCTTTATTATATCAGCGATTTTATTGTAATCAAAATTAGTCTCTTTATTCAGAACAGGAATTGATATATCAACTGTAAGTGAGTTTCCCTGTCGATCAATTTTTTTTATTGAGTTGAGAGTTAATGAGTTCTTATTAAAATTTTTATCATCAATCTTCTTGATAGCTGTAAGAATACTGCTTTTAGTAATTTCAGTCATTGCTTTATCTGATTTTATTTATGAATTATTAAAAGAATTATTCAAAAGATAAGCAATTAGAACGAGAGAGGAAGTTCCTAAATAAATATCTATTCAGGGTTTTATTGCAAGTCCGTGATTTTTTTCTACCTGTTTCATTAGCCATTCCTGACTGTTGATTGGTTTTGAACCATTTGTTGGGGCAGTCATTATATATGTCATATCAGTTAAAAGTGTGCGGGCTTTTTGATTGTCCTTTAATGAAGCTTTAATAACAGTTTTCATTACCTCGTTTCTAATCTTTTCATTTTCAATCGGGAACAAAGTTTCAACTCTTCCATCAAGATTTCTCTGCATCATATCGGCGCTGCCCATATACATCTCTTCATTCCCATCATTAAAGAAATAAAATATTCTGCTGTGTTCAAGAAATCTTCCGACGATGCTTCGAACTTTTATATTTTCACTTAAACCAGCTACCCCCGGAATCAAACAGCAAATACCGCGAATAATCAGATCGATCTTCACTCCCTCATTGGAAGCTTCGTACAAAGCACTGATAATTTGTGGATCGACTAGGGAATTCATCTTCCAGATAATTTTTCCTTCTTTACCAGCTTTCACATTTTCAATTTCTCTGAAAACTTTTTCAAGTACTTTTTCTCTCATATTAACAGGAGAAACAAAAAGTTTTCTGTATTCTGTTTGCTTTGAGTATCCTGTCAAATAATTAAACATATCGGAAACATCAGAGCAAATATCTTCATCGCAGGTAAACAGTCCGAAATCAGTATAAATTTTTGCTGTGAGAGCATTGTAATTTCCTGTAGCAAGATGAACGTATCTTTTCACTCCGTCAAATTCTTTTCTTACAACCAAAGTCATCTTCGCATGAGTTTTCAAGCCAACAAGACCATATACGACGTGTGCGCCGGCTTTTTCAAGTTCGCGTGCCCAGAAAATATTATTCTCCTCATCAAATCTTGCTTTGAGCTCTACGAGTACAGCAACCTGTTTTCCTCTTTCAACAGCTTCTATCAGTGCTTTAACAATAGGTGAATCAGTACCAACTCTGTATAAAGTTTGCTTGATTGCAAGAACTTCAGGATCTCTTGCTGCCTTTCTTACAAATTCAATTACAGGTGTGAATGAATGATATGGATGATGAAGTAAAATATCCTTTTGTTTAATAACAGTAAATATATCCTCGTCTGTTTCAAATACTTTTGGAATCACCGGGTAGAATGGTTTTTCCTTAAGTTGATGAAGCGGAAGTTTGTATAAACTTATCACATCACTCAGCCCGATAGGTCCATCTGCAATATGGATGTCATCACGTTTAATCCGCAGGTTTTCCATCAGTGTTTCAAGCATGTATTCAGGCATTGTGTTTTCCACTTCAAGCCTGACAACCTGACCGAACCTTCGCTGCCGGATGTTCTCCTCGATTACACGCAGCAGATCATCAGCTTCGTCTTCCTGAAGTTCGATATCAGTATCACGAGTTACGCGGAATTTATGTGCTTCAACAACTTCAACACCCTGGAAGAGCAAATCAAGGTTCGACCTTATAAGATCACCAAACCAGATAAACTTAGCTTCAAAGCCTCCGTTGTTATCAGGTCTTCTTGAAGGATTCAGTATATCATCCACAGGTACTAATCTCGGATAAGTACTTGGAATTTTCACCCTGGCAAAGTGAGTATCACCTTTCGGATTTTTTATTAGCACAGCGAGATTCAAACTCAGATTGGAAATGTATGGAAAAGGTCTTCCAGGATCGAACGCAAGCGGAGTAAGTATCGGATAAATTTCTCTTTTAAAATATTCGCGCAGCTTGTTTCGTTCTTCTTGCGAAAACTCGCCAATTTTCTGAACAAAAATTTTATGTTCACGTAATTCCGGAACAATTTCATTATTCCAGTAATCATCAAGCTGCTTTAACATCGGGCGCAAAGCTTTTTCAATTTTTTGTATTTGTACTGATGGTGTTAATCCATCGATAGTTGGCTCCAGAATATTTGCAGCAATTTGCTCTTTCAAACCAGATACACGAATCATATAAAACTCGTCGAGGTTTGAAAAAAATATTGATATGAATTTCACTTTTTCCAGAAGAGGGAGTTCAGGGTTAAATGCTTCTTCCATCACTCTTCGATTAAACTCAACCCAGCTCAAATCCCTGTTAAAAAAGTTGTTTGGGTCTTTATATTTTTTGAGGATTTCTTTTCCAGTCATTGTAATTATTCTTTCAAATCGGGCACAAATATAATACAAATACAATCTATATGCCGTATCAATATAGTGCAATTAAAATCATCATCTACTGATCAAAAGACTATTAATTACGCAAAGCGTCAGACTAACTCAATTCTCATGAACAATTAACAATTTTTAATCTAACATTAATAAGTAATTAATGCTTGTCCATTAAATTTTTGCAGGTGATTTTTTTCATAAAGTGATTTATCAATTAATTATTATAAGGAGCATTAATGAAAAAGCTGATAATCTCGTTAATATTTACATCAACCCTAATAGCATTAATTACAAATGAAAGTATAATAGCACAGACTGAATCGTCCAGATTTGCTAAACAACATAAAACTCATTTTCTTAAAGAACATCTGGAACAAACCGAAAAGATGTTAATAAAAGCTTTGAGTTCTGACATACCTAATATGAAAGCAACAGCAGCACAAACTACAAGAGAACTTGAACAAATATTTCCATCTGCGCAATTTACCTCGCTTGTAGATCCGTTGGGTCAGATAGTTAGTGATGAGAAAGCTGATATTCAAAGCAGGGTATTGTCAGCTTTAGCATTGGATGGTTTACATTCTGAACAAGGGGATGAGATTATTTTTAATACCGCAAAAACAACCTCAGATAAAACGTTAGAGATTATTTGCAAAGCTATGGCAACGGAGAGTTTTAAATCGGAGATACAGTAAAATTAAAATAATTGTCCACTGGAAGTTACTCTCGCTCTAATTATACTTTTAGTGAATATATGATCATTTCTTCCCCACACTACACAATGAACCCCGACTCATTTAACTTAATGCGGCTCGGGGTTTCGTTTTTTAAAATGAATCTATTAAATAAATATGAATTCAGATTAAAATGCGAATATGGAATGATATTGCATTAAGATTTTTTAATCTTGAATTAATTACCTGTTAATAATAGTGTCGTAAGTTTCTAATGTGGATTTTGATAAAAAACAATTCATTCATTTAGTAAATAAAAAAAAGGAGTATAAAATGAAAAATCAAATTCTCTCACTCACACTTTCACTCGTAGTACTATTTTTCTTTGTCAGTTCAGTCTCGTTTTCTCAGAATCAACCCGTAAAGAAGGATGTTAAAAATAATAAACAGGAAATAACCAAAGAGACTCAAGAACATACCGGGGCAACTCAGGATCAAATGAAAAAGAACGAATCTAAAGTCAACAATCAGATGGATACTAAACAGATTCAGAATAATACTAAGGTTAATCAAAATCAGAAAATGCAAAATAAAGATAACAAAGTAACTATGGATAAAGAGAAGAACCATGCTACGATGACAAAAACTAATAAAAATAACGAATCGGTGAATAAAGAATATCATAAAAAGCAGATGAATACAAGCGACCAAAAACAAATTCAAGAGAAATCGCCTACGAAAGGAGGAATTAAATAGGCTGAAGAGTTCCATTCATGAATTGAAATTCTTGGTAAAAAAGGAGAGTTAATGACTCTCCTTTTTTTTTAATAATTTTAACTATGAAAATTTTAGTGGTTGAAGACGAAATAAAGGTCGCGAACTTTCTTAAGAAGGGATTGGAACAGGAATACCATTCGGTTGATGTAGCCAATGATGGAAAATATGGTTTGGAATTATCTCTTACTGAAGAATATGATCTGGTAATTCTTGATATTATGCTTCCTTTGATCGATGGGATTACAGTTCTGCGTGAATTGCGTAAACAAAAAGTTGAGATACCAATCTTAATGTTAACAGCAAAGGGAACTACTGAAGACAAAGTTTCAGGACTTGACTCCGGTGCGGATGATTATTTACCAAAACCCTTTGCCTTTGAAGAATTACTTGCAAGAGTCAGAGCTTTACTGAGAAGAAAAGATAAAAATAAATCAATCGAGATAACAGCAGAAGATCTGATACTAAATACACAAAGTCACAAGGTTTTAAGAGGTGGAAAAGAAATTATTTTAACACCAAAAGAGTATGCAATTCTTGAATATCTGTTGAGAAATAAAAATCATGTCGTTTCAAGAATGAAACTAACTGAACACGTTTATGAATATCAGTTTGATCCTGATACAAACGTTATTGATGTATATATAAATAAGCTTCGGAATAAAATTGATAAGGATTTTGATATTTCTCTGCTTATTACAGTCAGAGGAGTTGGTTATATGATAAAGGAAAACAAGTAAAAGACATGTTCAGACGAATAAAACTGTTCATCAAGTCAACAAGATTTAAATCTACAATATGGTATTCAGCTATATTTTTAGGACTGGAAATAGTTCTGGGATTAACAATTTATTTTTACCTGCGTAATAGTCTCTACAATCAACTTGATGTTTCGTTGACAAAGCAATGCACACTCATTTATCATTTTGTTAGTGAAAAAAATGTTGAACTTTACGATTTCATTCCTGATTCAATTTATTCATCACCTGATGAACTTGTTTATGATCTCGCATTTGAAGCCATTGCATTAAACCCAAATAATACTTTTATTCAGGTAAAGTATAAAGATAAAATTATATTTCAGACCGAAAATCTCCTCGAGTTCAATAAAATATTAACCGATAGCTCATCCAGTGAACACTCAATAAAAACTTTTAATGATATAAAACTATCACCTCACACAATCCGTGCGTCGGTTCTCAACAAAAACAATTACCAGATAATTACTGCTTTCCCAGTTGTACTAATCAGCAATGCGCTGGATAGTTTAACTGATTTATTCATAACAATAGCACCAATATTTCTCGTAATCTCGATAGTAGGAGGCGCAACTATTTCTTTTAAATCACTTTCAAGAATTGATTCAATAATAAACAGAACAAAGTATATCACCACTCAAAATCTGAATGATAAAATTGCTGGTGAAGAATTTGATGATGAATATGGGCGTCTTGCCAAAACGATGAATGAAATGATCACGAGAATTAAGAAATCAATTGATTATATGAACCAATTTTCAGTTTCAGCAGCTCACGAGCTTAAAACACCATTAACAATTCTACGGGGTGAAATAGAACTTGCACAAAGATCAAAATTAACACCTGAAGACTATAAAGAAATCCTTCAGAGCAATCTTGATGAAACTTTACGATTGATAAATATTGTTGATAAGCTTTTCTTCATATCAAAAACAGATCATGCATTAATCAGGATCACTAAGGAAAAGACAAACCTGAACAGTTTCATTATTAATGCGATAGCTTCAACAAGTAAATTAACGGAAGAAAAAAATATTGATGTAAAATATGATATCGCAGAAAGCAGCCATACCGAAATTGACATTGATGTTGCATTGATGAACCAAGTTATGTACAACCTGATTGAGAATGCTATAAAATTTAGCAATGGAAATGGAGAAGTGATAATAAGGTCGGGTAAAACAAAATTAAACAAAATATTTATTTCGGTTTCCAACTACGGTGAATATATTCCACCGGAATATTACAGTAAAATATTTGAAAGATTTTTCAGACTCGAATCATCACATAACAGGAAAACAGGAGGAACCGGTTTGGGTTTATCAGTAGTAAAATCGATTGTTGAAATGCATGGTGGTGAGATAGAAGTTGAATCATCCCCAAATGGATTAACTGCTTTCACGATAATTTTATAGTTCACAACCTCAACGCTTTACAATAGAATCAAATCTTTCGAAATCTTCTCTCGCACCAATGAAATCCCCGATATCTATTTTGATTGTTGCTCTGTTAAAATATGCTATATGATTTTGTGGATTTGTTTCTATTGCTTTATTAAAATTCGTCAGTGCGTCGTTCAGACGACCTATATCTGCTAATCGGGTTCCCCTGATGCAATAGTATTTTGATTGGTTATAAACTCTTACTGATGAATCTGAGGTATTGATAACTGTTAGTGCCATTAGTCTCTCCGATTAAAATATGATTAATTGTTAACCGAATAATAAAACCACAAGATGAACTTACAGTTAATAAAAGATTAAAGTTTTTTAATAATGGTTCGAAATGTGAGTTCAATTGGAAGACATATTATGCGCATTATCAGGGATGACATTTTTAGAAGCAAGATAGTAATGCAGAAAATATCAACTCTTTACCTGTAATTTATCAGATTGGCGGATGCACTTGAAAACAGATTTCTGATTCACATCATAATTATAAATCCTTGTAGCTCTCACTACGACGCGTCTGCAAAGTACAGATTAGACTGTTATACCAGCTTTCGCAAATAACTTCTGAAACTCTTTTGCTTTTCTATCCTTCCAGTTTCCTTTGTGATAGGCATAACCAACAACCAACGGCATTGCTACTGTAGCTTCGGAGTAAACCATCTGCTCGTAAGTTGTTTCAACCTTTCCCCACGAGCTTGCTTCTTTAAGTGTTGAACCGGAAAGTGCACCATCACGTTCATCAGCGACTGTTATTTGAACAGCGTACTTGTGCATCGTTGCATCTTCCTGAAGAATATCTGCTGCTACAACAATATCCTGTGTAAAGTTTTTAGGAACACCTCCGCCGATCATAAATATTCCTGTTTCTTTACTGGCTAATTTTATTTTTGTTAGCTCAACAAAATCTTTTGCTGAGTCAACAGAAACATGGTTATCAGGGTTTTGTGTTTGGTGAACGACAAATCCGAATCCTGCTGAGCAATCAGAAAATGCAGGAACAAAAATTGGTACATTTTTTTTGTAAGCTGCCCAGATTACTGAGTCATCTACTTTTGGTCCGCCGTTATTTTCCAGATATTTACCAAACTCCCATAAGAATTCTCTTGATGAATAGGGTTTTGGTTCCATACCATCAAATATTTTTCCACAGGTATCATCACAAATTCTCAGTTCGTCTTCGTCAATGAAAGTATCGTAAATTCTATCAATGTGCAGATCTCTCATCTGATTATCATCAACCCATTTTGTTCCTTTGTAATGTTTGAAACCGAGTGCTTCAAAGAAATCCTGGTCAACTATAATTGCGCCAGTTGAAACAATCGCATCAACCATATTATTCATTATCATATCATAAACAACTTTTTTCAAACCTGCACTAAACAAACTTCCTGCAAGTGTTAGAATGATTCCGCAGTTTTTATCTTTAATCATCATGTCATAGATTTGTGCGGCTCGATTCAGATCGCGAGCAGTAAAAGCCATATTCTCCATCGCATTAACAAGCGGAACAACATTGTGCTTTTTAATATCAATATGTTCAATTACTTCTTTAAGAAAATCTTTTTTCTGAGCCATAATTTTTCTCCAAATTAATTCTATAGTAAATTAAATATTTTCAAGGTCATCAAGATCCCGGAAACGTTTAGCAGCCGCTTTATTTTTTTTCAAATCATCCAAATTGATTAGATTAATTTCAATGTTGTCAATCGATACTACATTCCGATTTGGATAGCATTCTTCAAACTTTACACCGGAAATACTTGTTAGTACTTCAATTCGAAGTGGTGGTACACCGATCCTTGTTATCTGATTTTCTTTCGTAAAAAGTTCAACTGAAAGTTCAGGAACATCGAAAACAAATTCTTTAAAAGCATTGATCAATTTAAAAGCATTTTCTCTTTTCGCTGACACCCAAATATCCATATCACCCGTAGCTCTGGGATAACCATAATATCCTACCGCCCAACCTCCGATTAGCAAATATTCAATTTGTTTTGAATTCAGCAGTTTCAAAAACTCGCTGAAGTCTTTCGGTAGTTTGATCATATCCGTAAAGTAATTGCCTTAAAAATTCAACTGCAAGGATCCTTTCCACTGGTGATTTTGAAAGCCAGTATTCAGTTTCACTATTATTTTCTTTTAGTGAAACAATCGAAAAAGATTTTTTATCTAACTTAAAAATATCTTGCTTCATTTTTCTGATCTATAATTCATTTAAAATAAATAAAATAAAACGAGTTCATTAATAACAATATAATTTAGTAAACAGGGAACTTAATAAATAAAGGATTTAGATTCCGAAATCTAATGTTTAAATCTAAAAAAATACTTTTGCGACTTTAAGAATACCTTGTTTCCATGGAACTCTGTGTGAGATTCCGGATTTGTTTTTAAATTCTTCGTGATGTTCAAGATACCATTTATAATTTCTAATTAATGCATCCTTATTTGAATACTTTGGTTTGAATCCCAAAACTTTTTCTGCCTTTTCAATTGAAACAAAAGAATCTTTCGATGCTGTTTCATAAACCCATTTATAAAGCGGTGAAAGTTTCATTGCTTCGAGAATTCTGAGTGTTAATATAATTGGCTTTTCAGGAAGTCCCTTTATTTTTTTTCCGTGACCTGCAAAATCAAGAACAGCCTGGTAATCTTCTTTCATAGTTGTGAATTCTTTTGCACCAATATTAAATGTATCATTAACTTTATCTTTGTCGAGAGTGCAACAAATATAAATCGATTCACAAAGATCTTCTACATCCAATAACTGGTAACGATTTCTTCCATTTCCAATCATTGGAAAACCGTGACCATCTTTTGCCCAATCATATAACAAATCAAATACACCCAATCTTTCGGGACCGATAAATGATTTTGGTCGGATAATTGGCACGCACATTCCTTTTGTCCGGAATTTAATGCATTCTTCTTCAGCTTGAATTTTTGCTTTTCCGTATGGACCAACGCCATCTAATTTATCAGTTTCATAAAGAGGATGATGATCAGGAATCCCATATACAGCAGTTGAAGAAATATGAATGAATCGATCAACTTTCAACTTCTCTGCAGCTTCAAGCATCGTTCTTGTGCCATCTATATCAGTAGAAAAAATTTCTTCAGGTGTATAGAGCGGAAGTGCTGCAGCACAATGAATTACTATGTCAATTCCTTCGACGGCTTTTTCAACATCTGCGCTATTTCTGATATCTCCAGTGATAGCTTCAATTTTATCCTGCATATCCGGATAATCAAAATCAACCAGATCTAGAGATTTAATTTGATGTCCTTTTGAATAAAGAAAGCGTATTAAATTTATTCCTAAAAAGCCCGAGCCGCCGGTAATAAGTATTTTCATTATAACCTTAAGAATTATTCAAAAAACTGAATTTTCAGGCACAAATTTACAAATTCTGCTTCGGGCTTCAAATAATTAAAGCTGAAATACAATCAGGTATCCTTTCAATTTTAATCACAAACAAAGTTATCTATTATGCAATCAACTATAATTAGATTAATGCAAATACGGTGGTTGTTAAATTTCTTGACTTTTAGAGGGCATGGGCTTATTTTTTCAGGCTCAAAATTAGAATTTGTTTAACGAAGGAGTTTATTTTGAAAAAGGATAGAATGACAAGGTTCATTAAGACTGAGGATGCCGACCATAAATGGTACCTCGTCGATGCTAAGGACCAGATTTTGGGAAGGCTTGCTTCCAGGGTTGCATCGGTAATAAGAGGAAAAACGAAACCAATTTTCACTCCGAATATGGATACTGGTGATTTTGTAATAGTGATTAATGCTGACAAAGTTAAAATGACCGGCAAACGAGAAGAGTTGAAAAAATATATCTGGCATAGTATGTATCCGGGCGGACAGAAGATCAGATCATACGAAGAAATGAAAAGCAAAAAACCTGAGTATGTAATTCAGGAAGCAGTGAGAGGTATGCTTCCGAAAAACAGATTAGGGAAAAGTCTGATTACCAAGTTAAAAGTTTATGCAGGATCAGAACACCCGCACAAAGCTCAGAAACCAGAATTATTAAGTACATCGGAGAAATAATGGTTGATAGAATTTTTATAGGAAGAAGAAAAACATCTGTAGCAAGAATTATACTGAAAAACGGTAATGGTAAAATAACTGTTAATGGAAAGGAATTTGAAAAAGCTTTTCCATTACTTGTGAGTCGTGAAGACATAACAAAGCCATTTGATTTAACTGAAACAAAAGGAAAGTATGATGTATATGTTAATGTGAAGGGCGGCGGTTCAACTGGTCAGGCACAAGCAATCAGATTGGGAATCTCAAGAGCTTTGATAGATACAAATCCTGAATTCAGACAAGCTTTAAAAATAGAAGGACTCTTGACAAGAGATCCCAGAATGGTTGAAAGAAAGAAATACGGTCAGCCGAAAGCAAGAAAAAGATTTCAATTTTCTAAAAGATAATTTGGTTAGTGGTTTTTTAGTTACTAGTTATTGTTAATTAGTTTATGGTTTTATCTTATATGAAAGAACATAATCCGAAATCATAAACTTTAATTGCAGACTTAGTAACTAAAACCAAAACTAAGAGCGAACAACTAAAAATAATTTAATTAATCAATATTCATATTCTCCGATTTACCTCCTGTGTCCGGTAGTTGCCGGGTGAAAGGTAAAGACGACGAGGATAGAAGACCTGTCTGACGATAGGCAGGAAAAAACAGGAGATATATTTATGGCAACTTTAGAGTTGACGCACCTGATTGAAGCTGGTGCACACTTCGGGCATTTAACACGCCGTTGGAATCCCAAAATGAAGCCATTCATCTTTATGGAGAAGAATGGTATTCACATCATTGATTTAAAGAAAAGTCTCGGATTACTTAATCAATCTTACCAGCAAATGGTTGAATCTGTTTCGCAGGGAAATACTGTTCTTTTTGTTGGTACAAAAAAACAAGCAAAAGGAGTAATAGAATCCGAAGCAAAGAGATGCGGAATGAATTGGGTTAGTGAACGATGGCTCGGTGGAATGCTGACAAATTTTTCAACTATCAGAAAAAGTGTAAAAAGATTACAGAACATTGAAAAGCAGGAAACTGATGGAACGTTCGAAAAGATTACAAAGAAAGAAAGATTATTTCTTACACGCGAACGTGATAAATTGAAAAAAATTCTCGAGGGAGTTGAAACGATGGGAAAACTTCCGGGAGTTGTTTTCGTTGTTGATATAAAGAAAGAGGACATAGCTGTTAAAGAAGCAAAAAGATTGAACATCCCTGTTTTTGCAATTGTTGATACAAACTGTGATCCTGATGATGTAAATTATATGATCCCGGCTAACGATGACGCAGTTAAAACTATTGAACTCATTGTTAAACATATGGCTGATGCTGTTATTGAAGGACTGGCGAAATTCAAAGAGAGAAGAGCCGAAGAAGTTGCTGATAGAGAAAGAGCAAGAAAAGAACATCACGAAGAATCGGACCAGACAGAAGAGAAGAAAGTATCTAAAAAACATTTGAAGAGAAAAGACAGGAAAGAAGAAAATATCCCAGAAGAGAAAAAAGATGCTGAAGAGACTGAAACTTCTTCAGAAAATTAATTTTGAAAGGAAATAACTAATATGGCAATTACTGCTGCACAAGTAAATGATTTAAGACAACGAACCGGCGCCGGTATGATGGATTGTAAACGTGCGCTTGAAGAAGCAAATGGAGATATTCAAAAAGCAATTGAAATATTAAGAAAGAAAGGTGCATCCGTTGCTGCAAAGAGAGCTGAAAAATCTGCGAATGAAGGATTAGTTGTAATTAAAGTTTCTGATGATAAAAAATCGGCAACAATTCTTGAGATTAATTGTGAAACTGATTTCGTTGCTAAGAGTGAGGATTTTGTCAATCTCGCAAAATTTGTACTCGATGCTGCTCATAAATACAAACCTAAAAATGTACCCGAATTAATGAATCATGCTGAAGTGCAGGATAAAATTAATGAAATGCTTGGAAAGGTTGGAGAGAAGATAGAAATTTCTCGTTTCAACATTATCGAATCTGCAAGCGGATTGCTCGTTGATTATATTCATATGGGATCCAAGCTCGGAGTTCTGATAAAATTTGAGGATGTAAATTCAGGTGCTGATGAACTTTATGCAATTGGAAAAGATATGGCAATGCAAGTTGCAGCTATGAATCCAATTAGTGTGAAAAGAGAAGATGTACCGAAAATTGTAATAGATAAGGAAATCGAAATTTATAAAGAGCTTGCAAAGAAGGAAGGTAAACCTGAGCAAATGCTTGAGAAAATTGCAATGGGAAGACTTAATAAATTCTATCAGGAAAATGTACTTCTTGAACAGGCATTCATAAAGGATAATTCAAAAACTGTTGGAGATTTATTAAAAGAATTTAACTCAAAGCACGGATCGTCTGCGAAAGTTTCCCGGTTCGATCGCTTTCATCTCGGCGATGAGAAAAAGTAATTCTAAAACGAAAGGTCTTAATAATATTAAGACCTTTTTTTATATTTAAACATTAAAATATTCAGGATGTGATGAGCTTAAAGTACAAACGAATTTTACTCAAACTTAGCGGCGAATCCTTAATGGGTTCACAGGATTTTGGCATTGATAATAATGTGCTTGAATTTTTTTCTGAAGAAATAGAGAAAGCATATAAAACAGGTGTTGAGCTTGGAATTGTAATCGGTGGTGGTAATATCTATCGTGGTCTTAGTGCGGCTTCACAGGGAATTGACAGAGCAACAGGTGATCAAATGGGAATGCTGGCTACTGTGATTAATTCGCTTGCTCTTCAAAATGCAATCGAGAAAAGAGGAATCTATACACGACTTATGAGCGCGATAAGTATGGAAGCAATCGCAGAACCTTATATAAGACGAAGAGCAATAAGACATCTTGAGAAAAAAAGAATTGTGATTTTCGGTGCGGGTACAGGTCATCCGTATTTTAGTACTGATACTGCAGCCTCACTTCGTGCCGTTGAAATAAAAGCCGATGTAATAATCAAAGGGACCAGGGTAGATGGTGTGTTCGACAGTGACCCGGAAAAAAATCCTGATGCTTTAAAATTTGAAAACATTTCGTATCTGGATGTTCTTAAAAAGAATCTTCGTATAATGGATTTAACAGCAGTAAGTCTTTGCCAGGAAAATGATTTGCCAATGATTGTGTTCAATATGGATGTTCCCGATAACTTACTGAAACTTGTTTCCGGGGAAGATATTGGTACTCTGATTAATAGTGGAGAAAAAATACCTAAAGAAATTAAATAATATTGGAGTTAAAATGCATCAGCAAATAAAAGAAGCCAATAGCAGAATGGATAAAACACTTGAGACTTTAAGAAGTGAACTCGCTAAAGTGAGAACTGGAAAAGCTACAACAGTTCTGCTTGATAGTATCAAAGTTGATTATTATGGAAATATGGTTCCATTAAACCAGGTTGGTAATGTTTCAGTGCTTGATGCTCACACTCTCTCCATTACTCCCTGGGAAAAACAAATGGTTCAGATAATTGACAAAGCAATTCTTGAAGCAAATCTTGGACTAAATCCCATTAGTGACGGAACAAATCTTAAAATTCCAATTCCACCTTTAAATGAAGAAAGAAGGAAAGACCTGGTAAAACTTGTGAAAAAATTTGGTGAGGATAGTAAAGTTGCTATCAGGAATATTCGTCGTGATGCAAACGATCATTTAAAGAAGGAACAAAAAGATAAAAAGATGACTGAAGATCAGCTTCACGATGCAGAAAAAGAAATGCAAAAAATAACAGATGATCATATAAAACTTATTGACGATACACTTAAACACAAAGAAAAAGAAATTATGGAAGTTTAATAAAGATGATTCGTCTCAAATAGTTTCAATTGTCCCTTGCAGGAATAATTAAATCAGATCCCATAAAACTTACAACGCATCTTGACAAATCAAAAGAAAGAAGATAAGTTTCAGACGGGAAATAAAAGTAGAAAGAAAGCGGGAGAAAAACTTTTTAATCAGTGGAGTAAAACTTTATGAAAAGAAGTTTAGAAAAAAAAGCACTTGACAAACAAAACAAATTGAGTAAACTTTCACTACTCACTACTCACTACTTACTTTTACTTTTTACCTATTGCTTCTATCTTTTAGCGTTTCCGCACAAGTAATAATAAAGGAAAGAGTAGAGATAAATCCACAAACAATAAATCCTGAATATCAAATCTCCCAATTTGATCCCTGCCCTAATATTACAAGACCACAATATCATCAATCAGTATATAGCTATTCAGGATTTCCAGTTGAACCATATCAGCAGCTTTATCCATTTCAGAGTGGAACAGACTCAACAAAACTAATCTCCACAGCATTATATAACGCAGAGATTATTACAGGAACAGATTACGCTTACTTTGAAAGGATTGAATATATAGATTCATCGGGTAATACATATCCATCAGAAACATTTGGAAGCTTACTTACAGGATTAACCGGCGCAGAATTATCGGGCACAGGTAACTATATTGGAATCGAACATACAGGTACATTTGAAAGAGAAAACTCAACAGTTTACCGGATAAAATTTAATAATTACTCTGAGCCAGAGGCAACAGTAATAGTAAGAATCACAAACTTAAATACTAACACATACACAGATTGGCATACACTGATCGTAAATCCGGATTTACGATTAGTAAACCAACAATATGAAGCAGATACATTACTGCATTACTATTCAAAAGATGTAACACCAAGATTGGTAAATGCAAACTATCCCTGTAATCATCCGGGATTTGGAGGCTGTCCTCCTGAGAATGTAACATTTAATATAGAAATAATTGAAGGACAACAGTACGGCAGAATAAAGAATGAACTGACAGAAGAATTATCAACATCATTTACAGGAATAGCATTTAGTGAACTATATTTATTTACATACTATGCAAACGGTAATCAGCCTGATTCAACAGCAACAGTAAGAATAAGACACTCAAGCAATGATGCAGAAATAACACCAATGGAATTTAGTTTTACAATAAAACGAAACACAATACCACCGCCATCGGAAGGAGGAAGCATATATGTAAAAATGAATAAGAAGGTAGTTGCTCCGGGCGATACAGTAAATGTACAGTTAAGATGGGTAGATGAAGTTGGCGATACAATTGATTTCTTACCGATACAGAGATTCAGAGTTGGTCTTGCAGAAGGAAGTCAGTATGGCAGAATACTTGATATTCAAACAGGAGATACGGCAGATACATTTACAGAGATAGGAAATGAATTTAAGGTGATAAGCTCAGCAGAAATAGAACCATCACAGGTAAAGATAATACTTGTTGCAGAAGCAGACCTGATGATCTTTACACGTCCTGTAAGAATAAACAACGGAACAATGAAGACAAAAAAGTTAGAAGAAAATACAGTTGATAAAAACGATGAACAGGGAGGAACAAACACAGACCTTATAATAATTGGCAATCACCTTGTAGGAGTTGGAGAAATAACAATTACAAAAACACCGTTTGTTGTAGAGATAATTCCATCAAGAGTTAGTCCGGGAGATACTGCACAAATAATACCTATGAAACTAAACCCTGATGGAACAACTTCTCCGTTTGACAGCTTGCAAACCTTTGAGCTTGGAATGATAGAAGGTTGCGATGCAGGATTGATTCTTAATAACGGAGCAATGGAAAATTATTTTGCAGAAGTATATCAGCCGATATATTTTGTAGCAGCGAATGATTTAACAGAGACGGATACAGTAATGGTAAGAGTAGGATTGATAGAAGGAGGAGGAAGCAGCAGACCAGTGAATACAGGTGGAGAAAAAACAGATGCTATTATAACTAATCTAAATAAAAATAAAAAAGAACCTGAGCTGCTACCAATGAATCCAAGTACTTACTGTTTTCCAGAAAATTTCTGGACGCCACACGATCTGGAAGGTATTGCCAATCTGGTGGTGGGGGATGAGTGTGATAATTTACCTACAGAACAACAAGAAATTTCTTACACTTTGTTAGAACAACCAGAGTTTTTTATAGTTCCTCATTCTGATCTGGAAGAACTTAAACTCGTAGAGCTAATTCAGGTGTGTAATGATACTGCACATCCAAATCAAAATGGAGGCTCAATCCCTGTGGAGTATAAAAGATACAGATATGATTATACCACAAATTCATTTAAAATTTCCTGGGTACTTGAGCCATATAAAGGAATAGATGGGTACGTACATTATTATTTTAAAAATCAACAATCCAATCAATCCACAAGTATTTTATTTGATTATGTAAAAGGGGTATGTTACACAAAGATTAACAAACCTTGGTTAACTTTAATAGAAAATATTTCTGACATTGATGAACCAACTAAGATCCCCTCTTCAGATGACAAGCAAGCATTCAAAGATTTTTGTGGGCATCTATGTTATCCAAATGAAAGAGCAACTTATGTTCTTGTAGAAATAATTCAAATTCATGAAAGTGAACATATGAATGATTTTGAAGAAATAATTTCAAGGAGTTTTCCAAAGTTGGCTCAAAAAATAGAAGATCATAAAGATTTGTGTGAAAGTTACGATGAAACTGTAAGAATAAATGCCGAAAAGGTTATTTATGATATGATTGAAAATTTTATTGATGAAGCAATCAGTGAATTTCAAGCAAAATCAGGTGAACCAAATAGTGAAACTGAACTTAATAACGAGAGGAAGATTCAAGGTCGCCCAAGTATAACGAACAGGATTGAAGATTATAAAAATGCTTTGAAAAATAGATTTTCAATTCTTAAAGATGAAGTTTGTCAAAAATGTTCGTATGAAGAACAAAATTAGGGAGATAAAATGAAGAAGTATAAATATATAATAATAGTAATAATTCTTTTAAGCACTTTTGCGAATATTATTTGTCAGCAAGAACCTCGTCCTGAGACAAAAGCATACATACTCGATAAACTTCAGAATGGTGATTATTATCATAGAAGTGCAGTTATTGGAGATGCAACAAATATGTATATAATTCCTGAAGTTGTTCCGATTTTAGAACAAACATTACATCAACAGGGTCGTACACTTGCCTATAGATATTTAAGAGCCCTGGCAAAATATAATTCTCCAAATTTCACTTCATTAGCACATTGGTTCATTAATTCGGTGGATACTCTTCAAGTAGAAAATGTTTCTTTTGAAACCGCATTAGAAATGAAAGTTTATGTAACAGATAAACTTATGGATAGAGGTGATTTTAGTACAGTGCAATATGTATTTGATTTGGTTGAGGAGAAAAAGCCAGAAACATTTATCGGTGCGGCTAATATGCTGAATAAGATAATTGAAAATGTGCCACAGTGGGAAGCAGAATTAAAAGCAGAATTAATAAGATTGACATATCTTAACGATTATTTTGAAAGTTATGATGCCATTTACTCATTAACTAAGTATTACAGCAGTGAGACTATTCCTATATTGGTTTTTGTATTTGCAAATAGTCCATATAGACCTGAGAAAGCTTTAGCGCTTGATAGCTTAATAAAATATGGGTATCCAGAAATTGAAGGATTAATGAGAATCCGTTTGATTCCAGATTCATCGATGACAACTGCGATTGCCGAGCGATTGTTAGAGTATTATCCATCTCCGTATAACTATAAATTTATTAGTAATAACTTCGACCAAATTTCGATCAGCAGAAAACTGACAATAAATTTTCTTTTACAGGGTTTTACACCTTCACCACCTGATACTTTAATGTCAAAAAGTGATATGATTGAAGATCTAATAAGTCTAATTGATACTGTTTATAACTACACCTGGCTCGGTGATCTAACTTTCTCCAACGAACTAAAAAATATTTTAACAACAGCCAAAACAAATTTACAAAATGGAGACTCACTCGCTTGCAGAGTTCAGGTAAAAACATTTCAGGATTTGGTGGATAATGTTTATAAAGATTCGCTTAACTCAGACCCTCGCTTCGTAACAATAGAAGGTTGGAAATTTCTTTACTGGAATGCTCAGTACATTCTCGACAGACTTCCGGAACCGCAAGCAAACCCAAACCTACTCGTAAACCTAAAAAACAGTTTGGGCAACCAAATACCAGCAAGCAATGTAATGTATTATGAGTCCGCCACAAGCGGATGGAAAGATGCAGTAAACAACGGCGATGGAACATTTACAGTAATAACAACAAAACCAACAGTAAGCATAAGAATGTTCTATGAATATGCAAATCAAACTGTTCATAACGTTACTGCACAAAATAATACTTATACTTTTACAACAGTAAATGCAGCGGTAGAGTTAAGAAACAGTTCAGGAAATTTAATGCCTGCCCCTTCGGGGGATCAGGGTACAGTTCAATACTATGCTGATGCTTGGAGAAGTTTTGGTACAACATCAAACGGAGTTGCATACAAAGAACTTCTGCCAATCAATTACAGTTTCAGAATGACTTATGAATATATACCTAATGACAAACAGCAGGATATAAGCACAAACAGTACAGTTACATTCACAACAGTACTGTGTACATTAAAAGTAACCAATGCAAACAATCAGCCGTTAGCAGGTGCAAGTACAAAATATTACTCAACAGCGTGGAGAGATATTGGATTGACAAATTCTGAAGGAATAATAACAAAGGAACTTCTTCCAAAGAATTTAAGTTTCAGAGCAAGTTATGGAAATGCAACTAAAGATAAACAGCAGGATATTGGAGTAAACAGTTTGGTAGAAATACAGTTAAATGTTCCGTAGGAATGTATAATTCATAATGTATAATTAACAATTAAGAATTAACAATGAAAAATTAAAAATGAAGATGAAGGTTCTGATTCATAGCTCCGTAGGAGCGACATATTTATAGAAACAGAAAAAACAAAAAAAATCAAGTCCCGTCAGGGACGACATAGATGCAGAGGTAAGAAATGAAAATAAAAATTTTAATTATAGTATTAGCAATAACACATTATTCATTTTCACAAACCATTTACGAAGTAACACCCGGAACAAAAGGCAACGAGATAACATTGACAGTTGCAAATATTTCAGAAACGGATGCAGCAAATAATGTGGAAGTAATTCTCACCAAGAAATCATCGGCGCTAAGCTTCAACAAAGAAACAGAGACGATAGCGATTATTGAGGCAAAGACGGAGGCAAAGGCATCATTTACGTTTGATGTTAACAGGGATGCACCAATAAATAAAAAAGATACAATTGAGTTTATGATAACGGATGCAATCGGATTGATAATAACAAAGCAATTCATCTTCAGTTATGTTGGTCCAAAAGAATTCAAACTTGAGCAGAACTTTCCAAATCCATTTAATCCAACAACAACGATACAGTATCAAATACCGGCCTCCCCAAACCCCTCCAAAGGAGGGGCTTTTGTATCATTAAAAGTCTACGATATACTTGGCAGTGAAGTTGTAACATTAGTAAATGCAGAACAGCAGCCGGGATATTATGAAGTTGAATTTAATGCTTCTCATTTAGCGAGTGGAATGTATGTTTACAGATTGAAGGCAGGAGAATACATTTCTACAAAGAAGATGTTGATGATTAAATGATCTGATCATTTCAACTGCCTTACGACAGACAGGTCAGAAATCCCGACCTTGTCGGGGATCGTGGTGAAACAAAATTATTATTTATGGATAAATCTTTACACCTTGAGAATGCAATGTGAATAGAAAAAATTATTAAAAAAGAAATTATGGAAGTTTAAATCTGTTCATAATATTCTTATGAAGCCCGGTTCAACAGACCGGGTTTTTTTATTTAAACAAAATACAGCTTAATACTGAGCAGTATTATCTGCTGACATTTATTACTGTAAATAATTATTTGATTTTTGAGTAAATTTTAAACTAAATAATTACGAATTAAATATTTAAGAAGGTTTTTACATAGCGTGAAGTTGCTGGAAAAACTAAAAAGAATAAAGTTAGGTCCGGTGAATGCCTCAGACTATCTTAATAAAGAAGTACTGAAAAATATCATCTATCTGACTTTGGCTATCGTGTTGTTTTTCGGTGGTATTCTCGTCTATGGTATCATTTTAAATCTTCGTGAAGTTCCGCTCTCAGAAGCAATGCTCAAGGTAGGTTTTACTGAGATTAAAAATCCAAAGTTAGTTATCGACAGGCATAATTATACACTTGGCTTATATGAGGATAGCGTTCTGATTAAAAATTATCGTGTAAGTTTGGGAAAATCACTTCAGCTACCCAAAACCAGAGCAGATGATAAAGCCACACCGGTTGGAATTTATAAAATTTGTAAGATTTTTACCAACCACAAATACCATAAATTTTTTCAGATTAATTATCCCAATCTTGAAGACGGTGCAAATGCTTTAAGAAGAGGATGGATTTCACAAAAGGAATTCAATGAAATCAAGTTTCAATTTTATTATGAAGGCTGCACAAAATTTCACTATTTGTTAGGTGGTAATATTGGAATTCATGGTATTGGTGAATTAAATTATATTTTTAAAAATCTTCCATTCGTTTTCAACTGGACTAATGGTTCCATAGCGATGAGTGATGAAAACATTGACGAAATTTATTCAGTAATAAAGGAAGGAACTGAAGTTGTTATTAAATAAAACTACTATCTGGTCTTCCATTCTGCTTCTACTTATAGTTGCTGGTGGATGCAAAAAATCTTATGAACCTCCTCCGCATAATTTATTTGAAAATGAACAGCTCATTGAGCAAACAGCAAAAGATTTGTTAGGAGAAAATATTTCTTTTACCACTTCAGGTTATTTTGAAACAGACTCGGTAAAATCTATTGTTGCTGGTAAAGAAATATCAGAAAAAAATCAATGGGGGATTAAATTCTATCTTATCAGTTGGGTTGATGGAGAGTTTAAAGTTAAGTATGAAACAGGTCTGCTGAATGGGTCTTTTGTTCAGTGCATAGTAAATAAATTTAAATTTGCTGACATTGAAAATGAGATGGTTTATTATAACTCTAAAAATTACTTTCTTGGAAATGCAAGCGGTGATGTTTATTTACATGTGATAGACCTGAAAAAAATGAAAGTTTATAGTGCACACCTTTCAGTAATAACGGAAGGGAAAGTCTCACTGGATCTTACTCAAAATATTGATGTACCGATGATCAAAACTTTTTTTGTAAGTTATTTCAGAAGAGATTATCCGAACCTGAGAATAGTTGAAAAAGCACTTTAATTTGTTCAACACCAGATTACTATTGTTCAGGAAGGGTATGTTTATTTATAAAAGAAAAATCACAACCTCTTGATGAAACATCTCCTCTGCTGCATATGTTTAGCATTATGTTTTAGTATGTCCAGCCGTACTCAGGATATGGAAAGCTATGAGTTAGCGTCCATTAGTTTTGAAGGTAACGAAACTTTTACAGATACTGAGTTAAAGGCAGTTATTCAAAGTGAGGAAAATCCTTTTTGGCTTTGGAGATTTTTATACGCTACGGTTTCATTTATCGGCTCACCTCCAAATTATTTCGATTCAACAACTATCTCTGTTGACATTATTTCTCTTAAATCATTTTATGCTGTTAATGGTTTTTTTGAAGCTGAAATAAGTGCTTCATTTGTGCTTGATACAACGGCGAAAACCGCCGAACTTAAATACATCATTAAAGAAAATACTGCCCATACTTACGGCAAAGTTCAATTTACCGGGCTCGATAATCTGAGTCAGGAAATGAATGATGCGATAATTGAATATAAGAAATATCCTACATGGGAAAGATATGTTCAGGACAATGTTCAAAAGAAAAATGATGAGATAATATCGTATCTGAAAAATAATGGCTTTATGCTTGCACGTTATGATAGCACAGTTGTAAAAATTGATACAGTAAATTCGAAAGCAGATATTTCAACATATTTTAATCGCGGCAGATGGTACACTTACGGTGACATCAAAATTGAACAGGATGGTGAATCAAGTTCTGAAGTAAGTTATGACCTGATTAAATACCTTACCAATATAAATGTGGGCGATGTTTACAGAGTGGAAGAAATTTCCAAAAGCAGAGTCAGATTAGCACGGACAGGTCTATTTAATTCCATTAATTTAACCGCTGATACAATCAGTTCGAATAGTAGTAAAGCAAGTCTGCTTATAAAAGGAACCGTTGGCAGTTTGAATGAATTATCACCTGAAGTTTTTGTTGATAATGAGTTTGGTTTTTTTAATGCGGGTGTTGGTGCAAGTTATATCAGGAAAAATTTTCTTGGTGATGCCAGGAAACTGACAATACGTGCACGATTCAGGTTAAATGATATTACTAACCTTAGATTTGATTCGGAATCATTTAAGGAGACTTTTCAAACAGAAGTTGATTTATCTGCAATTGTCGAACAACCTTTTTTATTCAGCCGTAATATAGCTGGAAGGCTGGAAGGATATATCAAGTCATACAACATCTCTACAGTTGAATACGATAACTTCGGTGCAAATTTTACATCAGCCTTTGATATGCCCAAACACACTTTTGTAAATTTGCTCAGTCCTTATTTAAGATTTGACGGATTAAGTTATACTATTCCGGAGTTTGTAAAAGATGCAGATACGTTATCAGTTAGTCCGATGACATTCACATCATCGCTTGGTGCTGAAATTGGTTCTACAACTACCGATGATCTTTTTTATCCGACCGAAGGAAGATTAATTTCGATTATTTCAGAAGTATCTTCTGCAAAAGTTAAATGGGATGGAAGGAACGTTAATAGCGGTCAAACTCTCACGCTTGTTGATTCATTAGGTTACTATGCTAAAATGCAGATTACTATTGGATTATATAACGCAATTTCCCGCGACAAATTCACTGTTCTTGGTATAAAAGCAAAAGCCGGCTATATTCAGATGCTAAGTGGTGATGCAGCGCTTGTATCTCCTAACCAAACATTTTTTGCCGGTGGTAGTAATTCAATCAGAGGCTGGAGAGGAAGAGAACTTGTTCCTACGGATTTAGTTTTCAAAGATTTGTTTCCTCCTTCACTGAATGAACAGTTAAAAATAAGAGGCGGAAATATCTTACTTGAGGGCAGTTTTGAATATCGAAGAAAGTTTGAAAAGGATTATGGCTTCGTTTTCTTTACAGATTATGGGAATACATGGAATGATATTAAAGGAATTAGAATAGATCAGATCGCAGTTGCAATCGGAACCGGTGCAAGATATTATTCACCTATTGCACCATTCAGACTGGATTTTGGTTTCAAGTTTTACGATCCCAGAGATCAAAAATTTATATTCGACAAAAAATTTTTTAGTACAATGGTTATCCATTTTGGAATCGGCGAAGCATTCTGAACAGTCCGGTTTATTCGATTATTGCTATCTTTCAGTAGAAATAAAAAAATTGTTGAATCAAAACAGCAGGTATAAATGATTTACAGTATGACAGGTTATGGAAAAGGCAGTACGGCAAAAAATAAAACTTTTATCGAAGTCGAAGTTAAAAGTGTCAACAGCCGTTTTTTTGAAACTTCATTAAAACTTCCGCCAATACTTTTACCCTACGATTATGAGATAAGAGAATTCATCAAGACCAAAGTCCAGCGTGGAAAACTAAATGTTGTATTTCATTTCAAAAAAGATGGAGTTGAAAATGGTTTCATTTCGATTGACGAAAAGAAACTTTCAAATCACATTTCTCTTATCAAAAAAATAAGAAAAGCAGCTTCTATAAAAGATGAAATCAAACTTGAACACTTACTAACAGGAAAAGAATCGTTTATTTCACAGGATACTGAATTGAGTAAATCGGAATTTGATTTAGTTAAGTCAGCTCTTACCAAAGCACTCGATAAATTAATTTTAATGAAAAAAAAAGAAGGAACTGAATTAGCGAAAGATCTTTCATCCAGAATTGAAAAAATTCTTAAAATAGTAAGCGAAATAGAAATCGAGTACAAAAAAAACATTAACGATTATTATAACAAACTCAGGCTGAGAATTACTGAATTACTTGATAATGCCGAAATTAATGAGGACCGGTTAAATCTTGAGCTCGCATTGATTGCAGATAGAGCAGATATTACAGAAGAATGTGTGCGGTTAAAAAGTCACATTAAATTTTTTAAAGAGAGCATTAAGAATGAAAAAGAACCGGGTAAAAAATTAAATTTTCTTTGCCAGGAAATGAACAGGGAAACAAATACAATTTCTTCCAAGTCAATCTCAACTCCGGTAATACATTCCTCAGTTCTTATTAAGGAGGAAATAGAAAGAATAAGAGAGCAGATACAGAATATCGAATAACAGTGGATTCAATGAATGGAAAAATATTAGTTTTCTCAGCGCCGAGCGGTGCAGGTAAAACAACTATAGTAAAAGAAATTCTGAAAGCATTTCCACGGATTGTTTTTTCGATATCTGCTACTACCAGACCAAAACGGGAAACTGAAACGAATGGAGTAGAGTATTTCTTTCTCTCTGAAAAAGAGTTTGAAAATAGAATAAAAAAAGAAGATTTTATCGAATGGGAGAAGTTTTACGACTATTATTATGGCACTTTAAAAAGCTTTATTATTGAAAATATTGAGAATGGTAAAACTGTTCTTTTAGAGCTTGATGTAAAAGGTGCGCTTACTATAAAAAGACTTTACCCTTATGCACATTTAATATATATTTCGCCTCCCAGTTTCGAGGAACTTGTTAAGCGTCTCAGGCAAAGAAACACAGAAAGTGAATCTGATTTTCAAAAAAGAATTGAGCGTGCAATAATGGAACTGAGTTTGAAAGACAAATTCGATTTCATTATTGATAATCTTGATCTTGAAACAGCAATCAGTGAAGCAAAAAGTTTAGTAAATAAAATATTAAAGGAGAATTTGTAAATGGAAATCACACCAATTGATTTAAGAGAAATTGATAAGCGGGCAAGTAATGTTTATGAAGGAATTATTGTTACTGCCAAAAGAGCAAGACAGATTAATTCTGAGAATAAAATTGAGTTTAACGCATTGCTAAGTACAATTCCTGAAGCCACAACTGATGATGAAAGCGAAGACATTGATAACCCTGCTCAATTGAAAATTGCACTTGAAATGGAACAGAGGAAGAAACCTCATCTTCAGGCATTGACTGAATTTCTTGATGGCAAAATTGAATTTAAGTATAAATAATAGTTTATATCCAATTTAATGGGTAAGTCCGGCTTTATGCCGGATTTATTTTTTTAAATATCTTGTTAGTATTTACATTAAATTTCAGGTGAATAAATTGAAAGTAAGGAAATGACAAAAGATATTTTATCTGGTAAAAAAGTATTACTGGGAATTACAGGGTGCATAGCTGCTTATAAATCCTGCCTGATCATTCGTGAACTAATTAAACGTGGAGCAGAAGTAAAAGTTGTAATGACACCCTCAGCAACTGAATTTATTTCTCCATTGACAATTTCATCTCTTTCAAACAACGAAGTTATTGTAAATACTTTTCCTAAAAATCAAAAAGATGGAACAAACGTATCCACCTGGCATATAGATTATGCACTCTGGGCTGATTTGATGTTATTAGCTCCGGCTACAATAAATACAATTGCAAAAATTTCTTATGGATTTGCTGACAATGCATTAACAACACTTGTAACAGCATTAAGATCTCCTTTGATAATCGCACCAGCGGCTGATGTCGATATGTACAACAATCCAATTAACAAAGAAAATCTTGAAAAGCTTGAAAGACATGGTCATTACATCATCTATCCTGAAACCGGTGAACTTGCAAGCGGACTTACCGGTGAGGGCAGATTAGCTGATACAAATAAAATTATCGAGGCAGTTGAATTAATATTATCAGGTTATTCAAAAGATTTGATTGGTAAAAAAATTCTTATTTCAGCCGGACCAACTTATGAAGATATTGATCCCGTTAGATTTATAGGAAATCGTTCATCGGGAAAATTGGGATATGCAATCGCAAAAGCTGCATTTTTACGTGGAGGTGATGTAACTCTTGTTTCAGGTCCATCATCACAAAATATTTATCCGGAAATAAAAACATTGAAAGTACGTTCTGCTGTGGAAATGGAAAAAGCAGTAAAGAAAGAAATTGATAAAAATAATTTACTGGTTATGTCTGCTGCGGTTGCTGATTTTCGTCCTTCAAAAACTTCGTCAAATAAAATTAAAAAGGGAATAGGATCGCTCGATTTGAAACTTGAAATGAATGTTGATATACTGTCTTCAATCAAATCAAGGAAAACAAAAGTTGTTGGATTTGCTCTTGAGACACAGAATGAACTTAGCAATGCACAGAAGAAATTAAAAGAAAAAAATCTGGATATGATTGTGTTGAATTCTCCCGGCAAAGAAAGTGGATTTGAAGTTGATACAAACAAAGTAACAATCATTAAGCAAGATGGCAAACAAATTAAGTTGCCATTGTTATCCAAGTTTCAAGTTGCAAATAAAATTTTAAACGAAATTAAAACTATTCTATAATAAAGTACAAACCCAATTACTTAAAGTAATTGGGTTTGTTATCGTAAATCTTTATCATTGATGAATAAACCAACTAAACAAGAAATAATTAAAACATTAAATCTTCAGAAAGAAATTTTCGGAGATGAATTATTTATCCCGAAAAATAAAATGAAAGTATCAGTTGTTAAGGAACCGGAAACTTTATTTGGAGAAACGAAATTGTTCAATGCTGAAAAAGAAGATTGGGAAAAATCAACTTCACTCGATCAACTTGAAAAACTTATTTGTAATTGCACAAAATGCAGACTTCATAAAGGCAGAAATAAATTTGTATTCGGATCCGGTAATCCGAATGCAGATGTTTTAGTTATCGGTGAAGGACCTGGGGCAGAAGAGGATAAGCAGGGATTACCATTTGTTGGAAGAGCCGGACAACTTTTAACTGATATGCTGAAGGCAATAAAGTTCTCCCGAGAAGAAGTATATATTGGAAACATTGTCAAGTGTCGTCCACCAGAAAACCGAACACCGATGCAGGATGAAATGGATACTTGTCTGCCATACTTAAAAAAACAAGTCGAGTTGATAAAACCAAAATTGATTCTCTGTTTGGGTCTAACGGCTGCAAAAGGGTTGTTAAACAAAAGAGAATCACTTGGTGAATTGAGAAAAAGTATTTTTGATTACGAAGGCGCAAAAGTGATCGTTACATATCATCCTGCTGCATTGCTCAGAAATCCTCACTGGAAAAAAGATTGCTGGGAAGATTTGAAGAAGTTCAGGAAAATGTATGACGCCCCGTGAGATAAATTTTTAAGAAAGACTATAACTAATTTGAAATTTATATATATGTTAAAATTTTTAAAGTGAATTTGCATCTATCTCACGGGGTGAGATTTGTAAGTACCAAAGAATATAAAGATGAAACACTTTTATATATATGTTTTACAATCTGAAAAAGATAAAAAGTTTTATACTGGCTACACACACAATATAAACAAGAGATTTGAACAGCATAATTCAGGTATGGTTGATTCAACTAAAAATAGGAGACCATTCAAATTAATCTATTGGGAAGGAAGTTTGAACAAGTGGGATGCGATTAATCGAGAAAAGTATTTAAAGTCTGCCTGGGGTAAACGTTATTTGAAAAATAGGCTTAAGAATTATTTAACTCATGAGATAAAATTATAGATTAAATAATTTGGTGGTGTGGTAATGGAAATCATTTTAAATAAGAAATATCAAATTAACAATATCGCTCTGGTATAATGAAACTTTATATCATCGTTGCTTTTGGTTCTGGAATTGGGGGAATGCTGAGATATTATATCTCAGATTTAGTTCAGAAGAATTTTAATTCATTATTCCCATACGGAACTCTAACAGTAAATGTTATTGGAAGTTTTATAATTGGATTTGTTTTATTCTATTTTGATTCATTAAAAATTATTTCAGCCGAAATGAGATTATTTCTTACAGTCGGAATTTGTGGAGGTCTCACCACATTTTCCACTTTCTCTTATGAAACTATAAAATTAATTCAGGATTCAGAATATCTCTTAGCCAGTGCAAATATTCTCCTAAATATTATGCTTACATTACTTGCAGTTCTATTAGCTGCTGTTATATCAAAACTTTTTATTGGAGCTTAAAAATGCATATCGAAGCTGATGCAAAATTATTGCGAATTTTTGTTGGTGAATCTGATTTAATAAATCACATTCCTGTTTATGAAAAGATTGTTCTTGAGGCTCGTGAAGCAGGTTTAGCAGGTGCAACCGTCACTAAAGGAGTTATGGGATTTGGCGCTTCGAGCAGGATACATACTTCCAAAGTGCTGAGACTTTCTGAAGATCTACCATTGGTAATTGAAATAGTCGATGAACAAAAAAAGATTGAAGAATTCATTCCTGCTTTGAATAAAATATTTGAAGAAGCGAACTCGGGTGGGATGATTACGATTGAGAAAGCCAGCATTATTAAGTATACAGTTTCGAATAAATAAATGACTGGACACATTGATGCGATGGAACTTAAAATTCAGCAAATAGAAATCAATTCGAAATTTATCAATGATATTGTTGAGGTAAGAAGATTAAGAGCAATTTTATTTTTTGAACTCTCCACATCTGCTGCTTTTATAATACAATCATTCTGGCCAATAAATTTATATATTATCATTGGTGCAGCAATCTTATTTACTCCTTATTTGCTTTATGTTCTGATTAAAGAAAGAAAATACGGTTGGATAATAATGTTCTTTCTTTTGGTATTATTACCGTATCCTGTACTTTATTTGATAATTGGAGATTATATTTTACTTCCCGGTTGAATGCTTCTTCCAATAATTTCATTTTATTTTTATTGTTTCATTATCAAGTTTTCAGTGGAAGATTGGCTCAGAGAATACAGTTGGGAACAGCAACTTCTCCAGCAAAGGAAATAGGAAGAAGAGCGAAAAAATGAAGGCTTTATATAAATTTTTAGGATTACGCTTCTTTGTTCAATTTTAATGATGAATAAAATATTAATTAAAAATTTATTTGGAGAAACGATATGTCAAAAACATATCAATGTCAGATTTGCAATAAAACCAAAAATAAAAATGAGGTTATTCCTGCTGCGGTAATCAGACCGGCACTTTCAAAATTAATTAAACAAGTACATCCTAACTTTAATGATTCAGGCTATATCTGTTTAGATGATCTCAATATTTTCAGGAATAAATACATCCAGCAATTACTTGAAGATGAAAAAGGTGAATTAACAGAGCTTGAAGAGACAGTCATTCAAAGTTTAAAAGACCACGAAGTATTATCTCGCAACGTAGAAGTTGAATATGAAGAAAAATTGAAATTTGGAGAACGTCTTGCGGATAAAGTAGCTGCTTATGGAGGAAGCTGGAAATTTATTATTTCATTTGCAATAATTTTAGCGATCTGGATAATTATAAATTCCGCTGTTTTATTATTTAAATCTTTCGATCCTTATCCATTTATTTTGTTGAATCTTGTTTTATCCTGTCTTGCAGCGATTCAGGCACCGATAATTATGATGAGCCAGAATCGTCAGGAAGCTAAAGATAGAATAAGATCACAGCACGATTATCAGATAAATCTGAAAGCTGAGGTTGAGATAAGAAATTTACACCAGAAAATAGATCATTTATTAACTCATCAGTGGGAGAGATTAGTTCAGATTCAACAAGTGCAGCTTGAAATGATGGAAGAATTGAAATCGCGGAAATAGTTAAATCGAACAGCTTATTCAAAAAAGATTAAAAAATAATTATCAATCAATTGCTTCTTTAAAAACTATTTACGAATTTCCGAGTGAAATTAAAATCTACTTAAAAACTTATCCGGCAACTGCCGGATATTTTTTCCACAGAATGGCAAAAACTAGAAAAACAAATAATAACGGAAACGGATTTAATAATTCAAAATCCGGCGATGTAAAACCACCATCAGCTCCTGAGATTGAAGCATCAGTACTTGGCGCGATGATGATTGAAAAAGAAGCAGTCCCAAAAGCGCTAGAAATGCTTTCACCAGAAAGTTTTTATGCTAAAGCTCATCGTATAATTTTTGAGGCGATGATTTCCCTTTTTGATTCCGATGAGCCAATCGATACTGTTACTCTTTACGAAGAACTGAAGAAACGAGGTAATCTCGAAGAAGCAGGTGGAGCAGTTTATCTCAGCAAACTATCGCAGAATATTCCTTCCGCAGCAAATATTGAATATCACGCAAAGATCATTCTTGAAAAACAAATTTTAAGAGGATTGATAACAAGTGCTCACGAAATTGCAAAAAATGCTTATGAAGGTTCTGCTGATGCTTTTGATATTCTTGATGATGCTGAACGAAGAATATTTGATATAACTGAAAGTCATCTCACAAAATCTTACCAGGGAATGGATAGAGCTGTAAGAGAAGCTATGGAATATATCGAAACCATTCACTCATCTACTCAGCAAAGATTTTCTGTGCCGACGGGTTTTTACGAACTTGATGAAATACTTGGCGGATTGCAAAAATCAGATCTAATAATTCTTGCTGCACGACCTTCGATTGGGAAAACAGCTTTGGCTTTGTCGATTGCAAGGAATGCTGCGATTGATCATAAAGTTCCGGTTGGGATTTTTAGTCTTGAAATGGCAACAATGCAATTAATTATCAGGATGATTTGTGCTGAAGCAAGAATAAATGCTCATCTTGTAAGAACAGGAAAACTTCCGCACTCAGAAGGTCCAAAGCTGAGCAAAACTGTACACAAGTTAACAGATGCACCTATTTATGTTGACGATACTCCTTCTTCAACTGTTCTTGAAATCAGAGCAAAAGCGAGAAGACTTAAATCTGAAAAAGGAATTGGACTGATCATTATTGATTATTTGCAGTTGATGACCGGACCGGCAAATGCTGAAACACGCGAAAGAGAAATTTCACATATTTCGCGCTCACTAAAAGCTTTGGCAAAAGAATTGAACATTCCGGTAATGGCACTCGCTCAGTTGAATAGAGCGGTTGAATCAAGATCTGATAAAAGACCACAACTTTCTGATTTGAGAGAATCTGGTTCAATTGAACAGGATGCTGATGTTGTTATGTTTCTGAATCGTCCGGAATATTATGGAATAGAAAAAGATGAAAACGGTGAATCTCTTGAAGGAGTTGCTGAAGTGATAGTCGGAAAGCAAAGAAATGGTCCGACCGGAATGGTTAAACTTGCTTTTGTTAAAGAGTATGCACGATTTGAGAATCTTGCTCACGCCCGTCAACTTGAAGAATTTGCCTCAATGCCCGCTGATGAAGATATCATCTGATTAATTAACAATTTACAATTAAGAATTAAAAATTGGTTCGAACTATATTTACATTTCTTCTCGTCATTTTTTCAATATCGTTTTCTTATTCACAACTTTTTTCTGAAGTTGATGTTGAAAAATGTGATTCAATATTTCAAATATCAGTTGATAAAAATCTTTCACAGAAACCTATTAATGAAGTTCTGGTTGAAATCGGGAAAAGTTTTATCGGAACAGAATATCTTGCTCACGGATTAGAAACAGATGGCGATGAGCAATTAGTTATTAATCTTTTGGGGCTCGACTGCACAACATTTGTTGAAAATGTATTAGCACTTTCCAGATGTGTTAAAGAAAAGCAAACATCTTTTGAAGATTATTCAGAAGAATTACAATTCATTCGCTACAGAGATGGAATAATTAATGGCTATCCTTCAAGATTGCATTATTTTTCTGATTGGATTTACAATAATGTTTCAAAAGGTATCGTTGAGGATATTACTGAACAGATTGTTGGAAAAGCAATTCAGTTTAAATTAAATTTTATGTCAACTCATCCTGAAAGCTATAAACAGTTGAATGAAAATCCTGATTTAATTCCTCAAATAAAAATTCAGGAAGAAGAAATTAGTTCAAGAATTTATTACTACATTCCAAAAGATGAAGTTGAATTAAAAGAAAAGTTTATTAATGAAGGCGATATTATTGCAATTACTACAACAGTTGAAGGTTTGGACATCGGTCATTTAGGTATTGCGGTGAAAATGGACGACGAAAGAATTCATTTGCTGCATGCACCAACTGTTAATACTAAAGTACACATCACAAAAGAACCGCTTTCCGATTATCTTATGAAATATAAAAGACATTCGGGTGTGATTGTATTGAAACCTCTGGAACCTTAGACCTTATCTTTTTTCAATTTGAAAAATTTCCCAAGTTTTGGATAAGGAATTGTCAAACTTCTTTCAACTTCTCTGCTTTCAATTATAGCTTGCTTGCGTGCTTTCAAAATATCATTTCTGGAAAGTATTCCAACAAGTTTCAATTCTGTAAAATTATTAACAAGCGGGATTGAATATACACCCGATTCAGCCATCAACTCAGCCGCTTCTCTGATACTGTTATCCCCAAGAAGAACAGTAAGCGGTTTAGTAATCAGGTTCTTTATTAATGTGTTTTCTTCTTCGTCTGGATTCATAATTTCTTCTCTTGTAACCACCCCTTTCACCATATTATTTGTACTTACTACTGGAAAAGTATGATGTTTTATTTTATCACTATTAGCTGACATCCAGTTCCTGATTTTGTAAAGAGGTTCATTTTCTTCGACCGTAATTACATTGCCGGTTGCAAACTTGTTAACCGATAACTGATCAAGATAATCAGCAATATATTCTGAAGGAACCTTCACACCTCTTTTTGCAATTTTTTCTGTCATTATTGTTTGTTTCATGAACAGAATCGAAATCAAATATGACGCACTACAACTTGCAAGTAAAGGTAAAATGGCAGATGGCTGAAGAGTTGTTTCAAATACAAATACAATTGAAGTAAAAATTGCTCTTGAAGAACCTGCAAAAATTGCTGCCATTCCGGCAAGTGCAGCCATCTTTGGATCTATGTCAAGATTTGGAAATAATAATAAAGCCAATGTTGAAATTGATGCGCCTAATCCTCCGCCAATTGTAAACAGCGGTGCAAGTGTTCCGCCGGAAGTACCGCTGCCAAGAGCAATTGTCCAGGAAATAAATTTAGCAATAAATAATATCACAAGAATTTGCCCGGTTACTTTTTGATCAAGAATATTTTCAATATTGTCATATCCAACACCGAGTGTAGCCGGAACGAAAAATCCGATAACGCCAACAGCAATTCCTCCAATTGCAGGCCACCACATCCAGTGAATAGGAATTTTCTCGAACCAGTGTTCAACTTTATAAACAGATTTTGTAATCAATATTGCTGCGATACCAAGTATAATTCCCAATCCGAAGTAAGAAATAATTGAAGCACCTGTTGGTGCTTGCAGATTTTCAATAAAAAACATTGGCTTGAATTCAGTAAAAAGTAAGTGTGTGCCGATTGCTGAAAGAGCAGAGAGAGTTACAGGAAGAAATGAAGCAGGCTTGAATTCAAATAATAATAATTCCATTGCTAAGAGTATTGCGGATAACGGACTTCCGAAAGTCGCGGTCATCCCTGCTGCAGCGCCACAAGCAAGAAGTATTTTTCTTTCCTGCGATGTCATAGAAAAAAATTGTGCAATCATCGATCCCATTGCACCACCGGTTGCAATGATTGGTCCTTCGGCTCCAAACGGTCCACCAGTTCCAATTGCGACTGCTGCTGATAATGGTTTGAGCAATGTTAGTTTGGGAGGAATTTTGCTTTTGTTTGTCAATACCTGTTCCATTGCTTCAGGAATTCCATGACCCCTGATTGCAGTCGAACCATACTTTGCCATAATTCCAACTATTAATCCCCCGATAACAGGAACTATAATAACGAACAGCCCAAGTTGGTTATATTTTGGTGAAGCAAAGTCAAAAGAAAATGTTCCATAAAAAGCAAGATTGGTAATTAAGCCGATTAGTGCTGTAAGGATTTGTGCGATCAAAGCTCCAATTATTCCAAGTATTATAGCAACAACAGATATCATCATTGATCTGTTGGTAAAATAGGATAATGGACTATGCACTTTTGATGAAGCCAGTGAGGGCTGCATTGAAGGTGCAACGAAAATAAATTTTTTATCTTCTGAGGGCAATTTGTAACCGAAGTATGTTTTGAATTCCTTAAAGGTATTGCTTTTTGAGCAATTAATCTATGTTAAAATTATTTTGTGATTATTTCATTAATATTTTCCTCAATTGATCGAGGTTTTAAATTTAATGAAATCAACTTATCAATATTCAAAGAAACATCTTCAACTTTAGGAAAGTTCGGAATTTCATCCATCATAATTTTTTGCAGAAGGTTTTTATCGAGTCCGGCTAAGTCGCAAAGCATTTGTCCTATTTCAAATCTTGAAACTCTTTCAGTCCCACCTAAATTTATAGTTTCATTTATTAAATCCATTTTTACCAATTGTGCTATTATTAACGAAGCATCTGTGAGCGATATTGGAGTTCGAAGCTGATCTGTAAAAAGTTTAACGGGTTTCCTGTTTTTTAAGTCCACGTACATATTTTGAAAATGGCATTTAGAATGATTCAGTCCAAAACCATACAACAATGCAGTTCTTAAAATCAAATAGTTGTCCGTTGATTCTTTTACCTTCATTTCACCAACAAGCTTTGTCTCAGCGTATAAACTTGCGGGAATTAATTTTGCATCTTCCTTAAGAAAAGAACCTCTGTAGCCGGCGTAAACAAGATCGGTGGATATGTAAATCATTTTTGATTCATACTTCTCACACAGAATGGCGATGTTTTTTGTTGCGTTAACATTTGTGTCAAAATATTCTTTGGAAGTTTGATTTTCTTTCTGGACAGGGTTAGTGATTGCAGCAGAGTGTATAACAATATCCGGTTTAACATTTTCAAATAATTCTTTTAGTTCATCTTCATTTAATATATCAACAACCGAGAATGGAAAGTCCTTACAATTTCCCGGATTATTTTTAAATGTTGTGTGCAATTTACATTGGTTTGAAATAGTGAGATTAAGGAATTGACCGAGCAAACCACTTCCCCCGGTAATTAAAACTTTTTTCATTTGTTATACCGAATTTGTGACTTATTAAAAGACCAGACGATTAATAAATTTGTTAATAATTTTGAGAGCTATCATTCTTTGGATTTCCTAAAGCCCTTTGGTAAATTTATAAATTATTTAATGGAATTATATGTATAGAAAAATATTATTTGCCAGTCTTTTCCTTACAACTTCTTTCAGCTATGGTCAATCCGGACAGTTTTTTGATGCTCCTTTTGGTGGTGGAATTGGATATGTTCCTGCTTGGTACATCCCTAATATTAATCCGGTAAACGATCAGTTAAAACAAATTGGAATGGCGGAACTTTCAACTAGCGGATTTTATTCATCAGGAATTGCCGGATATCTTTACATTGGTTTTGTTAAAAATCTGAGAGTGGGAGGAATGGGTTATGGTGGTTCTAAATCAACATCAGAAACTGTCAATAATATAAACAGAGAAGTGGTTTATAGTTTGGGAGGTGGAGGAGTAACAGTTGAATACACACTCCCTTTCATAAAAGATATTGGGATTTCAGTTGGAACTGTAATTGGTGCAGGAAATTTAGAGATAGATGTGTACAGGAGTTCAGGTGAATTTTCATGGGCAGGGACCTGGGAAGAACTTTCTGATCCAAATTTTAATTCAAATAGTTACAATCAAAAATTAATGAACAGTTATTGGATGTTCACTCCAACAATAAATCTGGATTATCCTGTTTACAGATTTGTATCATTAAGACTTGGTGCAGGTTATCAAATAACATTCGCAGATGATTGGACGGCGAATAATGATCAAAGTGTTTCAGGAATTCCATCTGATTTAAACAGCAATTCATTTTTTATCCAGTCAGGAATATTTATAGGATTCTTTTCTTTTTAATATGAAGAATATCTTAGTTACCGGTGGTGCAGGATTTATAGGCAGCAATTTCATTAATCACATCTTAAAAAATCGCAGCGATATTTTTATAGTCAATCTCGATAAGCTTACCTATGCCGGTAATCTTAATAATTTAAAAGATGTTGAAAATCATCAGAACTATTTTTTTGTTAAAGGTGATATAGTAAATGATGAACTGGTTAACTACCTTTTTCAGAAATATGAGATCACTCATGTAATAAACTTTGCTGCAGAATCGCATGTGGATAGAAGTATCCTTGGCTCAGAAGTTTTTTTCAGAACAAATGTACTTGGTACAAATGTTCTGCTTGAAAATGCAAAAAGATTTGGCGTAGAAAAGTTTGTCCAAATTTCAACTGATGAAGTATATGG